>CAIOHW010000001.1 GCA_903858195.1 Oligoflexia bacterium
CCGGGCGCATGGGCTGCCAATCTCGCCGCACGGCTCGAAAACCAGTTTTCTGCCCCGGTGATCGACGCGCTTCGCAACGCCTTTGAGCCCAAGATCAAACTCGGCTAGGGCTTGTCGGGGTCCACCCCGAGGTTCAGGGCGGTCGCAAGCGCAAGCCACTGCATCTCGACCAGGGCCGGCACCCAGGCCAGAGCGCTTCCGCCGTAGATATCCACCGAATGCGCAGGCCTCATGTCAGCAAGTTCACCCATGCGGTAGTCCTCGGGCATGCGCACATGCCAGAGGCTTCCCTTCAGGCTGAAGCGCGGACCATGGAAGAACTCTTCGCTTCCAAAGGCCCGGGCCGGGATCTTTGCCATCTCCATGAGCTTGAGCGCACCTTCGCGCGCAAGCCATTCGGCCTCCCACTCGCCCACGATGACATCGGGCCCCTTGCCCGCGCGCTTCTTGAGCAGCTCAAGCGGTGGATCGCCGACGCTCGTGAGTGCGTCCCACTCCTCGGCCGCACGAACCGGAAGCAAAAGCGTTGTGACCGCGCAGATCGCACTGGTCACCGAAACGGTGTGCGGCTCGACCGACTCCTGTTCGCAGGTCTCCAGCACGAGGTCTTGGAATTTGGAGCCGAGGCTCACCCCCTTGCCCGTCACGAGCACCGTAAAGGCGCCCTCCCGACGGCAGTACTCAAGCGCCATGAGCGTTGAGGGGGTCTTTCCGCGATGCGTGAAACCGAAGGCCCAATCCCCGCGGGTGGGAAAAACCTCGCGTCCGATCGCCAGGCTCGGCACGCTGATCACAGGAATACGAATGCGGGTCTTGTCGCGAAGGATGGCAAAACCGCAGAGCTTGGCCGCAAAATAAGAGCTTCCTACGCCAAACAGAAAAATGCGCTTGGGGGCTTCGCGCGGCAGATCGCGGGCCCCGAACTGGCTCGTGCGCGAAACGACGCTCCGCCACGTGTCGCGCTGCGAGCGCAGTGCGCGCTCGACTCCCGACTGCGGACCTTCGGCTTCGTCATGGTGTTGGTCAGTCATTTTTCTTTGCTCCTAATTCGGTATTGGCCAGCGCTGCAAAAAGATGGATCTGGCTCAGACAGGCCTTTTTAAGATCCGAGATGAGCAGGCTTTCGTTCTCGCCGTGCGCGTTGGTGTAGGGGTCTTCGACACCCACGAGAAGCGCGGGAGCCCCGCCAAGCGCCTCGGCAAAGGGTTTCACAAACGGGATGCTTCCCCCACAGCCGATCAAAAGCGGATCACGCCCGTAGCCCTCGCGCATCGCGCTCCGGGCGGCGGCAAACGCCACCTCGTGGCGCGGGCTTTCAGAGGGACTCGTCGACCAGGCGCCGCTCCCGCGGTCCTGCGAGAGAGAAAGCTCAAGGCCCCACGGACAGACTTTTCGCAGATGCGCCTCGAGCTGCGAGAGCACGAGAGCAGGATCCATGTCGGCCACGAGCCGGATGGTCACCCTGGCCCACGCCGTATCGTTGATCACATTTCCGGCCTGCGCTTTTGACGAAGCCTGCACGGCATTCACAACCAGGCTCGGAAGCCTGAAGATCTGGGCAATGGGATTCACGGACTCCTTGAGAATCCTGGCGCCAGGAACCAGCCCTGCCTGCTTTCTAAACTCCGCTTCATCGTACGGAATCTTTTCAAGCTCAGCCGCCTCGGCAGCCGACACCGGCCTCACCTGTTCCCAAACCCCGGGTACGGCGACCCTGCCGTTTTCATCCACAAGGGTGGCCAGCATCTTGGAGAGCGCCATCGCAGGATCGGGCACCGGACCGCCCCAGATCCCTGAATGCATGGTGTGGGAGGTCGATCGCACCTCGATGTTCACTCCCACAAGCCCCCGAAGCGCGACGGTGAGCGCCGGATGCCCGCAGTCAAAGTTGGCCGTATCCGTCAACACGAGCACGTCGGCCTGAAGCTTGGACTTCCAGCGCTCGATGAACTTCGAGAGGTGCGTGCTTCCCACCTCCTCCTCGCCCTCGATGACCACCTTCACGCTGACCGGCAGGCTGTCGCAGGCCTCCAAGAATGCCGAAATGGC
>CAIOHW010000002.1 GCA_903858195.1 Oligoflexia bacterium
CGCCGATCGGGCGTGCCCAAGCAGGTGCTGAGCCTGTGGCTCACGGGCGTCGAGCCCCGAAAGATCTCGCATCTCAAGGCAGTCGCCCGGGCCTTTGGCGTGACCGTGGACGAGCTCTGCTTTGGCGTGACCCAGAGTGCAGAGGTCCACTGGCTCGAGGGCGTATTCGAGGGCCGCATCCGCGTGTTGAACATCCCCAAGGAGAAAGCATGAAGTCGCTTCCGTTCGTAATCGCAACCGTCGCACTGCTGTCGCTTGTATCGTGCAAGGACAAGGACAAGAAAAAGAGCGTAAACGGTGAGGACTTTTCTGGAACCTACGAGCTCGCATGGGTCGACTGCTACAGCTCCAGCGGGAGCAATACAGCATGGGCTGTGCTTGCCAGCTCCTCGGCATCGAGCACGACAGTGATCGATGGCAACGAGGTCACCACCACGCTGGTCAGTGGAAACGGCTCCTGCACCGTCGATGTCGAGGGCACCATCGAATTCACCGAGACTGAGTTCGATTCAGGAGTCTCGTCGGGAACAGCCGACATGCTCCAGACCGGATCGAGCGTGATCGGAGGTTCGAGCTGCACGATCACATACGTTCTAAACCAGATGTTCGGTCCGACGATCAGCCCGACTACTCGAACAGAGACCTACTCGAATTCAACGCAGGAGGTCTCAAGCACGGTGGACTACGTTCGAGATGCAGACGGGTGGCTCTACTACCCAAGCACCTTCTCGGTTTCCGGGGCGCCAAGCGACGTATGCTTCTTGGTTTACGCAAAAATCTAAAGCTTAAAAACCCATCAAAAAGGAGATTCCAGATGAGAGCCCATTATTCCATCCCATCAAAACACGCCCTGATCGTCGCAGCAGCCTTGAGCCTGGGGATCTCGATCGAAGCCAGAGCTGAATCGCTGGGTCTGGAGGGATTGAACCGACTCTTTTTGCTTACTGGGCGGACATCGACCACCAGTAGCACTCTCAAGATCGACGAAAGCGACATCGAACCCACCAACTCGAACCTGACCCATGCGTGGGGCGCAGGCTATTACTTCAGGCTCGGTGATTCGCTCTGGATCGGGCCCGAGTTCTCGTACTCAAACACGCGAACGGAGTCGGATAGCGATGGCGACACCTCAGATGTTTCCACCAGCGTCCTCTCTCCGGGTGTGGGCCTGCGATTCACGATCAACTCGGGCGAGGACCAGTACATCGCCCTCTCGGGCGGTTTGAGTTACGACCTCCTCACCAGCTCCGAGGACTACGACACAAGTGGCAACGCCTCGAGCTACGAGGCGGACGGGTCTGGCATGAGCTACGGGGGTGGCATTGCCTTTGGCCAGCGCCTCGGCACCGACAATGTGTACCTGATTGAATTCGGGGTGGGCTACCGCACCGGGAGCATCGATGCATCGGTCACGGGCGACCTCGAGTTTGATTACACCCAGACCGCAGGAGGCCTAAGCCTCGGCATCTCGATCGGAAGGGCGTTTTAGCACGCTGACCCCACCTGTCAGTGGGATCCCCTATTCTATTTTTCGGGGTGGGGTCCAATGAAGTCGTGGCTGGGCGCCTTGCGGCGGATGTTCTCGAAACGCAAAATCCAAGCCTCCAACCCTGCCTTCTCGGGCGGAGTGGGCACGCCCGACGACCCCTTCCAGATCCGAACCGAGGCGGACTTCGAGCAGGTCCACCTGCGCCCTGAGGCGCACTTCGTTCTGGTCGAATCGCTTCGCCTCTCGAGACCCGTCTCGATCATTCCGGAGTTCGCCGGCGTGCTGAACGGAAACGGCAAGACGATCGAGGGCCTTTGCTGCGCGCCAAACTGGATTCGCGTGCTCGAAGGCGAGCTGATCGACTGGAGGCTTCTGGATTGCCAGATCACCCAGGGGGCCGACCCTGAGCTCGGGCGCGGGGTGGGGCTTGTGGGCACGAATGTCGGAAAGATCTCCGGGGTGCACCTGCGCGAGTCGGTGGTGCGATCGAATCTTGAGAGCCACAACGCCGGGGCCGCGGCCATTGCGGCCGTGAACCGTGGCATCATCGAAGCCTGCTCGTTTCAGGGCCTGATCGATACGGTGGGTGCTGACGCAGCAGCCATCACGGTCCAGAACCTGGGGGCTGGGCGCATCCGTGACTGCCAGATCAAGGGCTTGAGCCAAATCCTGACCCAGAATGGCGAGTGCGCAGCTGCAGTCTGTGCATTCAACTTTGGGGTCGTGCAGCTCTGTGCCGCCGAGAATCGGGTCGCAGTCGTTCCGCATCGAGGCGGGCCAGGCGCCGTGGGCGGACTCGTCTCTGTCCAGAGAGAGACGGGTGTGGTCGCCCTCTGCGTGAACGACGCTGAGATCCGCGTGGCAAGCACGGAACAGAAGGGAGTGGGAGGCGTAGTGGGACTCAACCACGGGCTCGTGCTCAGCTGCGGCTCGAGCGTCGTGATCGATCGAGGCCTAGGCCTCTATGTCGGGCAGCTCGTGGGGCGTGAGGCCGATGGCGGAATGCTGCAAGACGGAAGGCTCATGGGTGCGCGGTGGGCCACGGTGCGGGCCACGATCCACTCAACCGAGAGGCTTCGTGAGCTCATGGTCGGTGGACTACGGCACGGACCGCTGGTCGTCGTGCCAAAAAACAGCGAGGGCGGGGAGGGAACGCATTGAAAAAGCTGGGAGTGGGTTTGGCAGTACTCGTCGGGCTCGGAGCTGGGCTCGGCCACGCATCGGCCTACAATGAGATCCGCGAGAACGCGCCCGAGTGTCCTCGGGTCAAAGGAGTCTTTCAGCTCGAGGAGCTCGTTTGCAGCTCTCCTGGCAACTCGAAGCTCTCGCACTGGGGCATCGCCCACAGGGGCAAGTACCCCTACTGGCTGATCTTCTCGGCAGACGAGATCGGCATCGTGCTCACAGAGGGCACAACCGAGGTGGTGCTGAGTGCCCAGATCCGTCAGCGCATCGATGGC
>CAIOHW010000003.1 GCA_903858195.1 Oligoflexia bacterium
CATCCACGAGGATGCGAATCGTGGTCTGGTCCACCGGGGAGTGTTCCAGGGTGCGTGAGCTGATCAGGTCAAGCCTCGAACGCACGAGGCGGCCGATGGCTTCAAGACCTTCGTCGTAGTCGCATTCATCAATGTCGATGATCACGCCATCAGAAGAGGTCACGAGGGCTTCGTAGCCCCAGCCGTAACCGTCGTTTGCGCCACGACTGGAGTGCGATGAGCCGTGGTGCCCACGGTGGTGCGAGTGGCTATGCCGTTCATTAGAGGCGAACTCGCTGTGAATGATCGCACCGAAAGTCACTGGCTTGTTGCCCTTGAGTCCACGTGCAGCCTCAAGAACGCTTGCTGCGCTGATGCCATCGGCGCAATCGCGGGCGCGGATCTGTGCCTCGGTGGAGGTCAGTCCGGGCATTCCGCCTGCCGATTGAGGGTAGACTGCACAGATGTCGTTTTCGTCAGAGATGAAGACCACGGCCAGGGCGGCATCCGCCCTGAAGAAGCCGCGTGCCTGGTTTTCGGCAAGCTTTTCGCCGCGGATCGACTGCATGAAGGAGTAAAGCCCCATCTCGCCCTGTTCGCGGTAGTCGCTTGCGGCCGACATCATTGCGCGAAACCTTCCTCGCATGGCGTTTTCGCTCAGGAGGTTGGAGTCTAGGACATAGGGGATGTTGGACTGGGATCTCCTGTTGGGGAGCCTCCAGAGCAGGCCTGAGCTCGGCGATACACTGCCGTGTGCGAGCATCATTCCGATGCGGTAATCCACTCCGCCAGGAAGCTCGTTGACCAGCCGCGAGATCCCGTCCGCAACCTTGCGGCGGTTGTCGCTCATTGAGCCCGAGGTGTCGGCCACAAACAGGATGTCGACCGAGCCGGATACCTGCTGGGTGGGTTGCTGAAAGGTCTCGGTGTAGCAGCTGCCTGAGCTGACTGGGGGCTGGCTTGGGAGCGGCACCGGGTGTGAGTGGTCGTCGTCGTCCCGATCCTCTTGCTCGCAGCTGTGCGAGACGCTGGGGCTCTGGATTGAGGAGGTCAGGTCAGATGCCTTGAACCCCTCTTCCTGCACCGCAGAGGCGGGCATTCCTTCCACCTGGCAACCCGCCAGAAGGCTCGAGGCGGTGAGAAGGGTCATCATCGCCGAGGGCTTGAAAATCTTCTTGGAGAGGCCGGTTTTCAACATACGTACTCCTGTTCAAAAACACCAACAAAGTTAACTTAATCTAACAATGCGGTGCGCCATGTTGGCAAGGAGTTTTTAATTCCACAGATATTAGGCACTTAGGGTGTGTTGAAGGCTTATCGCGTGATCTGGCGGGCGAGATCCCAGCCCGAAAGGATGGCGCCCTCGACGCGCCCGCCCCTGAGCCAGTCACCGCAGACTCCGATTCGGGTCGCGGCACTCCAGGTCTCGAGAGAGATTTTTTGCGGTGCATCAGCCGTGGGCCGCGCGTACCGCCAGCGATGGGCCTGTGGGGCTGATCGAAAGCGTGCGCCCAGAAGCCGCTCGAGCTCGCGTGCCGCCTCCGCAGCCACTGCATCCGGGCTATCTTCCAGGCGCTCCTGCGACCAGAGGGCAGTGGTGTGGGCGAGGAGCACGGGGCGTGCGCCTGGCGCTCTCCGGGTGTGGTCGCGCGCGATCCAACGAAAGGTCGCGTGGCCTTCGAACTCAAGGCCCATCCAGTCGACTTGGAGATCCGACTCAAGCTCGCCATAGATCGCAAAGCAGGGCTCGAGATGCACGTCGCTGATCGCCTCGGTCCAGCTGGGATCCAGCAGCGGGGCGGCCAGCGCGACGAGTTGCACGGGCGGAAGGTTCAGGATCAGGGATGTTGCCTCGAAGGTCGTGCCGTCAGCCAGGGTTGCACGGTAGCGCCCGCTCCACCTCTCGAGGCTGATCACGGGCTGGCCCAGCACGGGCTCAAGCCCTGATGCGAGCAGCTTGGCAAGCTGACTCATCCCCGAGCGGCAGGCGTATCGCGGATGGGTTCCGTCGCGCTGAACGATCTGTCCGTCCTTCCAGAGCGGAAAGCCCCGGGCCCATTCAAAGATCTCGCCCCGGGCTCCAGCACCTAGGCGCGATGCTACCCACGCTGTGAGCTCCGCATCACGCGTGGTGAAGAACTGAGCCCCCGTGTCGACCCTGAGGTCGCCTAGACGTTTGGTGGCGGCCCTTCCGCCCACCCCGCGCGCCTTGTCGACGATGATCACCTTTTGGCCGGATGCGACGAGACGCGAAGCCGCAGCCACGCCCCCAAGACCCGCTCCGATCACCAGAAAATCCGAGGTCAAGTCCATGCGCGGCGTCGTTTTCCGGTCTCAGGCAGGAAGGGTCGAAGTGTCGATGACAAAACGGTACTTCACATCCCCCTTGAGCGTGCGCTCGTAGGCTTCATCTGCCCTGGATGCCGGGATCACCTCCACGTCCGACGCCACCTTGTGGCGCGCGCAGAAGTTCAGCATCTCCTGCGTCTCGCGGATGCCTCCGATCAGCGATCCGGTCAGGCGCTTCCTTCCGCCAATCAGGCTGAAGTGGTGCACCTGGGCCGGAGTGGGTGGAACCCCAACCACAACCAGTGTTCCGTCATTCTTCAAGAGCTCGAGGTAGCCGTTCAAGTCATGGGGGGCCGAGACCGTGTCGAGGATCAGATCAAAGCTGCCTTCAAGTCGGGTGCGCGCTTCGGCAAAGCCCGCCTCATCGCGGGTGTTCACAAACGAAGTGGCTCCAAGCCTGCGGCTGTCGGCTTCTTTTGCGGCGCTTGTGCTGAACACGGTGACTCGTGCGCCCATTGCGCGCGCAAGCTTCACAGCCATGTGGCCGAGGCCACCCAGTCCGACCACGCCCACCTGCTGGCCCTTTTTCACGCCGTGGCGTTTGAGTGGCGAGTAGGTCGTGATGCCGGCACAAAGCAGCGGCGCCGTGCGATCGAGAGGGAGGCTTTTCGGGATTTTGAGGGCGAAGTCGGCATCGACTACGATCTGCGAGGCGTAGCCGCCATAGGTCGGAGTCTTCCGGTCCATGAGGGTCCCGTTGTAGGTGAAGGCCGGACCCTTGCGGCAGAACTGCTCCTCATTGGACTTGCAGCAATCGCACTTGCGGCAGGAGTCCACGAGGCAACCCACACCCGCACCATCGCCGACCTTGAAGCCCTTCACGCGGCGCCCGACATGGCTCACGCGCCCCACGATCTCGTGACCCGGCACCATCGGAAACGCAGCGCCCCCCCACTCATCGCGCACCTGATGGATGTCGGAGTGGCAGATGCCGCAGTGGGTGATCTGGATCACGATGTCATTGGGCCCGGGCTCTCGGCACTCAAAGCTGAAGGGCTTGAGCGATGCCGAGGCCGAATGGGCTGCGACAGCGCGGGTCGTGGGGATGAAGGGAGCTTTCTCGGTCTTGATTTTGGTCTTGGCCATGCATGAGATGTAGTGCGATGCTCCGTAAAAAGGAAGCGGAAGTCCCCGACATGATCCCCGCGTACCGCAGGCTTTTCTGTAATCGCACTCTCAACCTCCGGTCCATTCAGGCCATCGGCTACGACATGGACTACACCCTCGTGCACTATGACGCGCACCGCTGGGAGGAGACCGCCTACAAGGCGATCCAAGATCGATTCATGGCCGACGGCTGGCCGATCGGCGATTACCGCTTTGATCCCAACCTGATCTGCCGCGGGCTGGTGATCGACATGGAGAAGGGAAACCTCGTCAAGGCCAACCGCTTTGGCTTCATCAAGCGCGCGATCCATGGAACCAGGCTCCTCGACTTTGATCGGCTGCGTACGGAGTACTCACGCACGATTGTCGACCTGAATGAGAGGCGCTGGCTTTTCTTGAACACGCTCTTTTCTCTGTCTGAGGGCTGCCTCTATGCGCAGCTCGTCGACGTGCTCGACGCGGGCCGTGCCCCCGAGCGCATGAGCTACACCGATCTGTATCGCAAGGTGCGGCGCACGCTCGATGAGGCGCATGCGGTGGGCACACTCAAGGCGCAGATTCTGGCTGATCCTGATCGTTTCGTGGAGCTTGACCCCGAGGTTGCACTCACGCTTCTGGACCAAAAGCAGTCGGGCAAGAAGATGCTGCTCATCACCAACTCCGAGTGGCAGTACACCGCCCCGATGATGCAGTTTGCGTTTGATCGCTACCTGCCTGAGGGCATGAAGTGGCGTGATCTGTTTGACTACACGATTGTCAGCGCCAAGAAGCCTGACTTTTTTACGCTCGATACGCCCTTCTTTGAAGTCGTCGATGAGCAGCGCGGGTGGCTCAAGCCCGAAGTCCGGGAGCTCCGTCAGGGCGGGGTGTATTTTGGCGGAAGCGCCAAGGCGCTTGAGCGGCAGCTCGGCATCTCAGGTGATCAGATTCTTTATGTAGGCGATCACATGTTTGGGGACGTGAAAGTCACCAAGAGCGTGCTTCGCTGGCGCACGGCGCTGGTGCTGCGTGAACTGGAAGAAGAGATCGCTGCAAACGCCGGGTTTGCCGAGCACGAGCAGGAGCTCAAGCGCCTGATGGAACAAAAAGAAGAGTGTGAGGCCGAGCTCTGCGGAGTGAGACTCAAGCTCCAGCGCTTTGTGAAGGGCTATGGGCCCAAGGTGGGCGAAACGCTGGAAGGGC
>CAIOHW010000004.1 GCA_903858195.1 Oligoflexia bacterium
GACCGAAGGGCAGGAGCTTTCCATCCGGGATCTTCTTGAAGGCCTGGTTCACATCCGGGAGCGCCAGGCCAAATCCAGCCGGCTGGCCGCGCACTTCAGCAATCAGAAGAAGCTCGGGATCAATGATCGCCTTCATATCCTTGGCCATGTGCCTGAATTCTTCAGGGCTCATGGGTACGAAGCCCCAGTTATCCTCCCAGGCATCGTTGTAGATCTCGAGGATGCGATCCACCTCTTCGTCGTAACGCGAGAGATCTACTGTCCTGAAAGTGACGCTGCCGTTTGCCTTGAGCCTCTCGCTCTGGGCGAGCAGCCGCTCCGAGAATCGCGAACCCTGCTCCACGTTGTAGGCAAGCAGGTCCTTGGCCTTGGCAAACCCCTGCCGCTCGATCAGTGGTGCATAGTAGGGCGGGTTGTAGGTCATCATGATGGAGGGCTCGAACTCGAACCCTTCGACAAGCAGACCCGCCTCGTGGTTGGTGCTCAGGTTCACCGGACCCCGAAGAATAGTAGCTCCACGGACGCAGGCCCAACGTTCGACTGCTGAGAAGAGCTTTCCAGCGACCTCGGGATCATTCACGCACTCGAAAAACCCGTAGAAAGCGGCGTTCTCCTCATGGAAGCGATTATGGTTCTCATCAACCACTCCCACGATTCGACCAACCACCTCCTCACCCTGGATGGCGAGATAGGCGTTCATGAAAGCATGCTTGAAGAATGGGTTCTTCTGCACATCCAGCATGTCGCGCACGGCGATCCTGAGGGGCGGGACCCACTTGGGATCGCCCTCGTAGATCTTCCATGGGAGATCGATGAACCTTTCCCAGTCGCGCGGACTCCGGACTTCGCGAATTTCGCAAACTGCCATGACCCCACTCCTAGCCGGAAACCGGCTTAAAGGGTAGCCGAGAGCCCGGGCGCAAGCATCGCCGGCTTGCCCGACATGTTCGAACCGAAATGCTGCCTGGCAAGCGCGGCAAGCTCGCTTGCGCGGCTATCCGATCCGATGATGCCGAACTCGCGGCCGAGCTTCTGCAGCACATCGAGTGCATAGTCGAGGTCTTCACTCGTATGCGAGGCCATGTAACTTGTGCGAATCAGCGCACAGCCTTCGGGAACTGCGGGCTTCACCACTGGTGTTGCAAACACGCCATGTTCGTAAAGCCGCTGCGTGAAGGCAAATGCAGTCATATCGTCGCCGATCAGCAGGGGCACGATGGGAGTGGTCGAATTCAGGATGTTGTAGCCCATCCCCGTGAGTTCCCGCTGCATCCGGGCCGAGTTTGTCCTCAGATTGGCGAGGTGCTGCGGCTCGTCTTGTACGATGCGCAGGCACTCGAGCACGGTACCCACCGCCGCAGGCGGCATGGCGGCGCTGAACATGAAAGTACGCGCCTTGTGCTTGATGTAGTGGATGACCTCCTCGGTCCCGGCAACATAGCCACCGAGCGAAGCGAACGACTTGGAAAAGGTGCCCATGACAAGATCTGCGGCGCCGACCATCCCGAAGTGATGCTCGGTTCCCTGTCCCATCGAACCCAGCACACCCAGTGCGTGGGCATCGTCGATGTAGAGGCGGCAGTTGTATCGGCGGGCAATTTCAGACATCTGGGGCAGATTCACAATGTCGCCCGACATCGAGAACACGCCGTCGGCAACCAGGAGCGCGCCCTGGTATTTGCCACGGGTCTCGCGGAGCACGCGCTCCAGATCATTCATGTCATTGTGCTTGAAGCGGATCGTGTCACCCATCGCAAGGCGGGTGCCTTCGACAATGGATGCGTGATTTTCGCGATCACTGTAGATCACGTCGTTGCGGCCGATCAGGCAGGAAAGCACGCCCGCGTTAGTCAGAAAGCCCGTGGCAAACACCAGGCAGGCCTCCTTGCCCAGATAGCGGGCAAGCTTCACTTCAAGCTCCTCGTGTGCAACGAGGTTCCCATTCAAGAAGCGCGAGCCCGTGCAGCCAGTGCCGTACTGATCGATGGCGCGCTTGGCGGCGGCTTGTACTTCGGGATGATGGGTGAGCCCTAGGTAGTTGTTCGAACCGATCATCACCCGCCGACGACCGTGGGTGACCACGCGCGAGCCTGAGGTGGACTCAATCGGACGGAAAAAGGGATAAACGCCTGCGGCCTGAATGCGC
>CAIOHW010000005.1 GCA_903858195.1 Oligoflexia bacterium
CATCTTTACGTGAGTACTTGCCATAAATTTTTCTCGCAACTCCGCACAAGGAAAGGATAAGTTCTGCGCCATGCCGTCTAAGCCGCTGGACTATCTCATCCAAACTTCACGAGAGTCAACCCGGATCCGGGAGCTGTTTTTGGAGCGCTCGGGAGAGAAGCTGGTCGAGGCTTCGCGTTGGCTTGCCGAGACCCTTGCGCGGGGCGGTAAGCTCCTGATCTGCGGAAACGGGGGCTCGGCCGCCGATGCCCAGCATCTGGCAGCCGAGATGGTGGGCCGGATGATGACGGAGCGCCGGGCGCTCCCCGCCATTGCTTTGACTACGGATAGTTCCAATCTGACGGCCATCGCCAATGACTACGGGTATGAATTCGTTTTCTCGCGCCAGGTCGAGGCTCTGGCCAGGGCTGAGGATCTTTTGCTCTGCATCTCGACTTCGGGCAACAGCCCCAGTGTTCTTCGGGCTGCTCAGGCGGCTCGAGGGCTGGGCTGCAAGGTGATCGGCCTGACTGGCGGTGGCGGAGGCAAGCTTGCCTCGCAGGTGGATCTCCTGCTCGATGCCTCCGAAGGCAAGAACTCGAGCCGGATTCAGGAAACCCACATCTTCGCGCTGCATAGTCTCGTGGACGTCATGGAGCGGTATTTCATGGAGTCAGGAGGAGGCGCATGAGCAGGGGGATCGAAAGCCTTTTTCGCTGGCTCAGGGTGGGCCTCGTGGAGCTGAACCGAGTGATCGAGGTGATCCTGCGTCGCCTCAGGGATGCTCAGGATCTCGTCACTGAATCGGTCCGGGGAAGCCTGCCCTCTGCTGCCCAGCATAAATTTGCCGTAGCCCAGCGCGTGGCTGCCAAGATGGTGGACCTGATCCTCGTGGGCCTGATCGGGGTCCTTCTTCCGACGTTTCTCGCCCCGATTGCAGGCTTTGTTTACAGTCTGGTCGGCGACGGGCTCAATCGGTGGGGTTTCAAGGGCCAGAGCGTGGGCAAGCGGCTCATGGGCCTGAGGGTGGTTCGCTTTCCTGGAGGAGGCCCGGTTCGAATGCGGGACTCGGCCATTCGTAATCTGCCCATCGGAGTCGCCACGTTTTTTGCGATCATCCCGCTCTGGGGTTGGGTCATCTGCATCCTCGTCGGCGTTCCACTCATGCTGATCGAAATCACGCTCATGCTGCGCATGAAGGACGAGACGCGTCTGGGCGACATCATGGCGGGCACCCACGTGGTGCCGGTCAGCTGAAATCGGGAGCACCCAGCCCAATCATGGCCACGACCGCAGACCAGGCACTCCACGAACACGACCCCGCGCGCACGCTCTACCTCATCGACATCAGCTCGTTTATATTCCGGGCTTTTTATGCCATTCGCCACCTGACGGCTCCGACCGGTGAGCCCGTGAACGCCGTCTACGGCGTGGCGACCATGCTCCAGAGGCTCATCGAAGAGGCAGGGCCCAAGCATCTGGCCATCGCCTTTGACAGCAAGGAGCCTTCCTTCCGCAAGGAGCGCTACGCCGAGTACAAGGCCAATCGTTCGGCTCCCCCTGAGGAGCTGATTCCTCAGTTCGATCGCATCGAGCAGCTGATCCGTTCGCTTCGGATGCATTCGTTTCGCAAGTCCGGAATCGAGGCCGACGACCTGATCGGGACGCTGGCACGGCGCTGGTGCGCACTTTCGCCCCGGCACGAGGTGGTGATCGTTTCGGGCGACAAGGACCTCATGCAGCTGGTCGATGGCCGCGTGCAGATGCTCGATACGCTGAAAAATGTCGTCTACAATCCGGCCGAGGTCGAGGCCAAGATGGGCGTGGGCCCAGCGCTCGTTCGAGACTATCTGGCGCTCGTGGGCGACAGCTCGGACAACATTCCCGGTGTGAGCGGGATCGGTCCGAAAGGGGCAGTCGAGCTGCTTCAAGAACACGGGTCTTTGGACGGCGTGCTCGAGGCGGCAGCTGCCGGAAAAATCTCGGGCAAGAAGGGCGCGACCCTTCAGGCCGAGCGGGAGATGGCGCTGCTTTCTCGCGAGCTTGCCACCGTGCAGACAGAGATTGACCTCTCGGTTCGCGAGCAGGACTTTGATTACAGCTTCGAAGTTCATCCCGAATGTGTGGATCTCTTGAAGGAGCTCGGGTTCCATTCGCTTCTGGAGAAATGGAACGGAAGAGTGCAGGCGGTGACGGGCACGCCTGGTCAGGCAGCCACAACCCCGGCAGCTCAACCATCGGGTCGCTTCACGACCGTGCTGAGTCTGGAGCTTCTGGATGAGCTCGTCGCGCGAATCCGTAGGCAAGGTGAGTTTGCCTTCGATCTTGAGACGACCTCGCTCAACCCGCGCGAGGCCGAGTATGTTGGCTTCGCCATCGCCCTCGACGAAGAGGGGGGCTATTACATTCCCGTTGGTCACCGCGGCACTGCGGTGCAGCAGCTCGAGCTCGCTTCAGTGCTCGAGCGCCTTCGGCCGCTGATCGAAGATCCGCGCATCAAGAAGATCGGGCAGAATCTCAAATACGACTGGAGTGTATGCCGTGCCCGCGGGCTTGATCCCGATGGCATCGGGGCAGACACCATGGTGGCAGCCTACCTGCTCTCACCCGAAGGCAGACACGATCTCAAGACGCTTGCTGAGATGCATCTGGGCTATTCGATGCTGACCTACGAAGAGGTCTGCGGAAAAGGCAAGGACCAGATCGGCTTTGATCAGGTCCCGGTGGATCTGGCCACCCGTTACTCGGCTGAAGATGCCTGGGTGGCGTGGAAGCTTTGGAAGAAGCTCAAGGCGGGACTCGATGCCGAACATCTGGTGAAGGTCTTTGCCTCGGTCGACCTGCCGCTCGTGCAGGTGCTTTCGCGGATGGAAATGAACGGCGTCTGCATCGATGAGCCCTACTTGAAGCGGCTCTCGCAGGAGTTCGATCATGATCTCAAAGGACTCGAAAAGAAAATTGCAGCCTACACCGACGGCCCCGTGAATCTGAACTCGCCCAAGCAGCTTGCCGTCCTGCTTTTTGAAAAGCTCGGGCTACCCGTCCAGGGGCGTACCAAGACCGGCTATTCGACGGACGCCTCGGTGCTCGAGGCACTTGCCCCCCTGCACGACGTTCCCAGGCTGCTGCTCGAGTACCGCGAGATCTCCAAGCTCAAGGGTACCTACGTCGACCCGCTCCCGCTCATGCGCGACCGCACGACAGGAAGGATTCACGCCTCGTTTCATCAGGCGGGAACCGCCACGGGAAGGCTCTCGAGCTCGGATCCGAACCTCCAAAATATCCCGATCCGCTCCGAGCGCGGGCTTCGAATCCGCGGAGCGTTCGTGCCGTCGCCGGGAAACCGCCTGATCTCGGCCGACTACAGCCAAATCGAGCTCAGGCTTTTGGCCCATATGAGCGGAGACCGCGAGCTCGTGCGCTCGTTTCGTGCTGACGAGGACGTGCATCGTCGCACGGCATCCGAGATCTTCTCGGTGGCACCCGAGCAGGTCGATGACCGCATGCGCTCGATTGCCAAGGCGATCAACTTCGGTCTCATGTACGGAAAAACACCATTTGGACTTGCCCAGGAGCTCAAGATCTCACGCAAGGAGGCTTCAGAGACCATTGATCGCTACTTCGAACGCTACAGCGGGGTGAAGCAGTTTCTCGATCGCCAGATTGCGGGCGCTCGGGAGGAGGGCTTCGTCACCACGCTGCTGGGGAGAAAGCGGATGCTCCCCGATATTCACTCGCGTAATCCTGCAATGCGGGGTGTGGCTGAGCGCATGGCCATGAATACGCCGATCCAGGGAACGGCGGCCGACCTCATGAAGCTTGCCATGATCGCGATCGACGACTGGACCCGTGAGTCCGGGAGCCTGGCCCGGCTCATCATCCAGGTGCACGATGAAGTGGTGATGGACTGCCCCGAGGCCGAGGTCCAGACGGTGCAGGCAAAGGTGGTCGAACTCATGGAGCATGCGATGGACGCGCATGTCCGGATCGACGTTCCCCTTCGGGTGAATGCCTCGAGCGGAAGCAACTGGATGGAGCTCTAGGGGTCGGAGTCCTGGCTAGAATCTCTAGTACACTGGGCCGAGCGGTCGTCGGCCCACGCGCTTCAAGACCTCAGTTCTAAATCTAAGCCAAGGCACTTCAGCCGCGCGCTCAGCCGTGGCAGCGAGATGAGGAGGAAGGGGAAGCCGCCTGAACCAGGTCTTCGCCCTTGCTATGGCGTCGTCCGTGAGCTGGAGTCCGCTTTCGCTGGGGGCTCCGGTCGGGCCCTGCCGAGGAATGCGAAGCGCAAGGCCCAGGCTCGTTTCGACATAGGCGCGGTAGCCTGAATAGGCCCAAACATAGAATTCAAGCACTTCGGGAAGATCAAGCCCACTGACACTCGACTGGATCTCGGCCATGGCCTGGGGTGCGGATTCGCCGGGGCTGGCTACGAGCCGCTCTTTCAGCCAGAGCTCCCAGCGGGCAAACTCCTTGAGCCCCTCGGGATCATCATCGGGATAAGGCCCGTCGGTGGGATGCAGCTCCTCGGCCTTTTCGAGGAGCTCAAGCAGCTCTTCTTCGCCGATGAGCGCCGCCAGGCGCAGTAGGACCTCTCCGTGCGTGGCTAGAACCTGCGAGAGGAACTCGGCAAGCCTCACGGCATCACTCCCGATTTGTCACGCTGTGGATCCACCACGAACTAGGGTCGGATGGATCCCGCTCCAGTGCAAGGACGACGCTCTGGGGCTCGGGTCTTTTTGATCTTTCGAGCCAGTCCTGGATCTGGGAGGGCTCCTTGAACATGAGCTTGGAGCGTTCATGTTTCCATCCGGCAGCGAGCGCCCGGACAAAGATCAGTGCCTCCCACTCGCGTCCGGGCCGCGTGAGCACTGCAGGCAGCGAGCTCGAGTCCGTCTCACATTCGAGGGGGAGCACACTGAGTCGTCCATGCAGTTCCCGCAGGGCCTCCGGGGCTTCAATGCTGCGGGCAAGGCATTGGTTGAGCAGAAGGTGTACGTCATGGAAAAGACCGCGCAGCAGTGCCGTGCGCCAGACCGGGTCGTCCGAGCGATCAAAGTCCGCCAGCAGTGCGGAGCTCAGGTTTTCGAGTTCTTGCCGCGGGTCCATTGCATGAGGGCATCCATGACCCTCGGGTCCTCGAGGGCTGCCGTGAAGGTCTCGTTCAGAGCTCCCCCG
>CAIOHW010000006.1 GCA_903858195.1 Oligoflexia bacterium
ACGAAGCTCCGCGAGCTCCTCGCGATCGAGGCTGGCGAGGGCGAGTTCGCTGGTCATCTGTCTCCCGAAGGCAGGTAAAGGTCGAATTGGCGTTTCGATAGTCCGATAACAGTAAGTCTATCCGCGCCTGTGCGCGCAGCACAGGCGGTCAGTCCCCCTGAATCTGGCACATTCGGACCGATTCGTCACCACATTGTTACGGCTCAAGTGATCACATTTTCTAGGACGTGCATGTATCGTGACGCTACTTCGCCGCCTCATGACGGCGCATGACCGGAAGAGAGATCCATGCGCAAGCCCTTCGCTGCTCTAGCCACCCTGGCCGCTTCTTCACTCGTTCTTGCGGCCTGCGCGATGCCTGCCGACGACCCCAACTTCAACGCAGGTGGGTCGGTAGATGGAACGTCCGAGGGCGGGATCTCGGCAAATGATGCCCAGAGCGTGGTGGATCAGGCTCTCGTGGCCCCGACGAGCATCGGCATTGACACCCCCCTCGCGGCTACCCCTGCCCCTGGCGCAGTGATTGTCGGCCTCTCGGATGGCACCGAGGAGTCCAAGGCGCTGGACGCCTCGATGGCTGCTGCGGCTGCTGCGCTCGGCTGGACCTACGAGATCATCGAGGGCGCAGGCACTCCTGATGGAGCCATTGCCGCGTTCGACGAAGCCCTGGCAAAGAAGCCCGCAGGCATTCATATCGACGGCGCCTACGTCGACTACCTGGTTGATGGTCTGGCAAAGGCGACCACCGACGGCGTTCCGGTCGTGTGCACAGGCTGCATCGTTGATCCCCTGGATGCACTCAAGGACACGTCGATCGCGGGCAAGGCCGAGGTCGATGGCTGGGGCACAGCAGTGGCTTCCTACATTGAGGTGAACTCGGAGCAAGATGCCGTGCTCCAGCTGTTCGCTTACGGCACCGGTGCAGCCGCTCAGTTTAATCAGGGCCTGCAGGCAGCATTGCTGCAGTACTGCGAGCCGTGCTCGACCACCGAAAACCTGATCGACCTGGCCGATCCGACGATTATCCCGGCCGATGTCCTCAGCCTGGCCATGCAGCTCGATCCCCTGGTGAACTGGGCAAGCTTCGCGCCCGGCGCACTTTCGGCCACCCTCGGTGACGCCCTGTCGGCGGCAGGCATTGCCACCGAGACCGTCAAGGTCGTGGGCTGGGCTCCGACGGCGGCGAATATCCAGGCCACCATCGCTGGAACCGAGGCAGCGTGGATGGGCTTCCCGACCCCTGTGGTGGGCTGGCGAGTGATGGATCAGTTCGCCCGCATCATCGGTGGCGAGGAAATCGTGGTCGGCCCACTGCCGGCACAGCTGCTCACGGCCGAGACGGCCGGCACGGCGGCGCTTGACGCCGACGGTAACTTCATCGGCGTCAGTGACTACGAGGCCCAGTTCAAGGCACTGTGGGGAGTCAAGTAGCCCTGAACCACGAAGGAGGGCCCGCCTGCATCTGCAGGCGGGCCCTCCCACTCGTTGAGGGGACAGATCGCCCGGGGGAGTGGGTGGCCCTAGGCAACCCCATTGTGGGATTAGCGGTTGTCGGGCGCCCTAGTTTCTTGACTCAGACTCCGTGATTTCAGGAGAAAAATCGAATTCGTGACCGTAACGAGATGGATTTCACTTCCCATCCATAGGACGTTCATGTACTTTAACTTCGCTCGGGTTCGTAAGTACCCCTCGACTGGAAGAGAGATCCATGCGCAAGTCCATCCTC
>CAIOHW010000007.1 GCA_903858195.1 Oligoflexia bacterium
CGCCCCGGTGACGGCGCGAAGTGCTGTGGCCCTGTTCGTCGGAGCGCGCCGCAGGGGCGAAAAAGACCCCTACGCAGGGCTTGGCACGACGGGCATGGCGATTCGATGGGAGCAGGAGGCTGACTCCTGCTGGGACACGGTCGCTCCGGGCGAAATCTGCGTGCGTTGAGGGGGGCCATGTCGGCGTTGCGATGCCTATATCAAATATGATATATTATGGGACATGACTGAATGTGGAAAGTCACTGAAACCAAGCATGCGGCCAAGCAATTGGCCTCATTGCCGAAGAAGATCGCCCATAGGAGGGAGGTGTACGAATGACAGCTGCAGCCGTACTGAGGAAGGTGAGACGGGCCTATCCATCGCTCTTTGAAGAACTGCCCAAACCCAAACTCAAGCTCGTTAGGGATGCGCTCATCTTTGCAGCCCGGTTGTCCAGCCACGACGAGGTCCTGACGGAGACGGAGCATGACGAACTTTTGGAAAAGCTCTCCGTTGGGCGACCGTTGTCGCCCGGACAGCGTCTTCGAGCCTATCGGGTTCGGCAGGACCTCACTCAGGTCCAGCTGGCAAAGCGCTGTGGGAGCACTCAGGGCAACCTCTCGGCGATGGAATCGGGGAGGCGGTCGATTGGGCTACAAATGGCACGGAAGCTGGCGAGGGCGTTGGGCTGCGACTTCCGACAGCTGGTCTAGCTTGATTAAAATGGTGGAGCATAGCGGAGTCGAACCGCTGACCTTCACAATGCCATTGTGACGCTCTACCAACTGAGCTAATGCCCCACGCGCTTGGCAGATGCCGAGGTCTTACCGGGGCTTGGCCGTCAATTCAACTTCAATTTAGCGGGGCTGCACAACGCCGGGAGCCGACTCTAAATTCATCTGGCGCGAGCTGAGCTTGCCGCGGCTCAGGCGGTAGCGCGAGCTCACGCGGGCAAAGAGGCTGAGCCTTCGATCCTCTTCGTCTCCGGCCTGCGAGGCAATGAGCCTGCCTTGTCCAAAGACCGTCTCGGTGAGCTGTTCTCCGCCCGGGCCTTCGCCGCCTTCGCCCGGAATGAGCTTGTCCAAAAGTGCATTCACATCCGGAAACGAGCTTTCGCCCCCTGGGCCCGACGAGCGCCGTCCTCCGCCCACATAGGCCGAACCCGCCTCGGCACCCGAGAGGTTGACGCTTGCCAGCAAGGCACCGAACTTTTCCTGCCCCGTGGGGGTGAGCACTTTTGCCATGCCCGCCTGGATCGCACCACTGGCGTTTGACGCCCTGGCCAGGCGGTCAGACGAGCCGCCGCTCAGGCGATCGAGCACCTTCTGAAATTCAGGCTTCGAGACAAACGGGGGGAGGCTCACTCCGGGCTGGGCAACGGCGCAGTTCACGGCGGCAGAAAAGCTTGAAGAGTTGCTGCAGGCCACCCGGGCCTTGGTCGGGGCTTGCGAGAGCGTTCCGGCCCTCGTGCCTCGAAAGGGGGTGACCACCCGCGCGCTCACCGGTCCCCCGGCAGTACCCACCTCGAGGTCGCTCGAGCCTTGGGTGAGCGTGCTCGAAAACTCGGACTCCAGCCGAGTGGCAGCCGCATAGTTTTCTTCGGCAGTTTGGTTCGACTGCTTGGCGCCATCAAACGACATGAACGACTGGACGGCCGCCAGCGCTCCGGTCAGGCACGAAGCGCGGGACTTCTTTTC
>CAIOHW010000008.1 GCA_903858195.1 Oligoflexia bacterium
CCGGCCGCAAATGGCAGGCAAAGAAAGACAGGCGTTAGCCTGAAGGTAGGATTTGGGACGTTCAGGTCTGCTCCCCTAGAAATCCTGCGTACGTACAGCCCCACACTGCAGCAGCCTGACGCAGAACCATGGAAATGCAGCCCATGTGCCAGCCGCCCGGCTGCCCCGGAATGCCCTGTGCCTCTCCCCGGGTAGGCGCGCCCACGGCGGCTCTGCGCGTTTCTCCATGGGTGGTGCCTTCTGACCCCGCCCTGAACGGCCAGAAGCTGCTGCCGTTCAGGCTGCAACGCTGCTATCTTTTTGCATATGCGTCGCATTGCCATTGGCACCCTCAGCCTCACAGCGCTGCTCTGCGTGGCAGCCCAGCAAAAGGCAGTACATGAAAAAATGCCCGACCGCCCCCCCTCGGGCGGCCGTGTCCGGGTGGAGACGCGCAGCTGGGGTTCAAGCTGGGACTGGAATCAGGATTCAGGCCTGCTCCCGCAGGCAGTGATCGCGGCCGTCCAACGCGGCCTCTATCGCATCGGACCGGGCGGAACACTCGAGAAGGACCTCGCCCAGTCCGAGACGGCATCTCCCGATGCGCGGGTGTGGACGTTTCGGATCCGACAGGGAGTTCGCTGGAGCGATGGGGAGCCTCTGACGGCGCAACACTTCGTGGACGGCATCGTGCGAGCCGCTGATCCCGAGGTTTCCAAACTTCCTGCATTCATCCTGAACATCGAGGGCGCAGCCGCCTATCACTCGCGCCAGTCGACCGCCACCCCCACGGCCAGGGCCACCTCTGATCGCTCGTTTGAAGTGACGCTCGTCAGGCCCGACCCACTCTTTCCGCTCAAATGGCTCGAGATGAACCTGCTTCCCGCCCGTGGTGACCTCGCGCAGGCAAATGCCAAGAGCTACGGGTTTGAGCCCGAAAAAATGGCGTTCCTCGGCAAGATGATGCTCCAGGACTCGAGGCCGGGCCTGCGCACGCTCATGGTGCCCAACCCCCGCCACGACCAGCCTGCCACCGTACCCCGGATCGAGCTCTGGCATACGCCTGATCCGAGGCAGGGCCGCAACCTCTTTGACCGAGGCCACCTCGACCTCACTCTCGAGCCCGTGCCTGGCGCCAAGAGCGGAAAGCCGCTTTTGATTGAAACACAGAACCTGATTGCACTCGTGCCGGTCTCAGATCGCGCGCGAAAGCCTCTTGCAAGCCTTGCCGTCTCTTCGGCAATCGATCGCTCCACCCTCCCCTCGATCATGGGATCGGTGGATTGGGCTCCGCCGCTTCTCTGGCGCCTTCAACAGATCGGCGATCCGCCCCTGGCGCCGGGCCTGGACTCCATCCGCCTGGTCGCAAATCCAGAGCTCGCGCGCTCTCGACTCCAACAGGCGGGCGGATTCTCAAGAAATAGACCCATCATCATTGCCAGCGAGCTTCCGGCCACGGCCGATGATGCGCTCGAGGCGGCGCTCCAGCGGCAACTCCGAAAGACCCTCGAAATCCCGGTGCAGGTCATCGATCGCGCCAAAAAGTCGTCCGCCAGGGCCGACTGGGTGCTCAAGACCTGGAAGCGAAGCTCCTGGAGCCTCGAGGTCTACCTTGAAGGGATCACGCAGGATGCCTCGTGGCGGGAGTGGAACGAGATCCCGCTTGCAGACCCGAGGCGTGGGGCGATGTACGTCGAGAAAACCCGTAACGCCCTGCTCGAGAAGGCCGCGCTCATTCCTCTGGGCTTTGAGATCTCCGAGCTGCGAATCAAGAACTACTTGAACGCTCCGGCAGTGAGCCCGGACGGCCGAGTGGACCTCTCGAGCCTCAGCTACGATCCCAAGGCACTGGTCAGGCCGAGGCGATCACCTCCGCCTAAGAAGAACCCCTGAAAAGCCATCGGCCTCGTCGGCAAGCAGCCACTCACGGGCCACCTCGAAGCCGGCGCCTCCCTCGGTTACAAGCGCGCGCGCAGCCAGGAGTTCGTCCGAGAGCACCGAACAGACCGAGTACATGAGAAAGCCTCCGGGGCGCACGAGTTGTGCCGCCTCTTGTACGAGCCCCCTCTGGAGCTCAAGCAGCGAGTCCAGCTCACGTTCACCCTTGACCCACCGAACCTCCGGATGCCTGCGAATGACCCCGCTCCCCGTGCAGGGGGCATCGATCCAAACCGCATCGTAGGGCCCCATCGCGAGAGCCTCATCGCGCGCCAGTGCGCGGATGGGATGCTCAGCCCGGATTCGATCAGCGGTGCCTTTGAGCAGCTTGAATCGGCGCTGGACGCCCAGAGTATCGCGCTCATCTCCAAGCGCACGATCGGTTGCAATGACCTCCCAGCCGTTCCAGGCAAGTCCCGCACTTTTGCCGCCCGGCGCCGCGCAAAGGTCCAGAACCCTGCCGTGCCTCCCCGCGGTTTCGCAAAACTCCTGGATCAGCTGCTGGCTGGAAAGATCCTGCACGAAGAGCTCACCGTTCAAATAGGCTTCTGACTGGTGCACAGGCCACCATTCCTTGAGGCGATACGATCCCGGCATGGGGCCGGCCTCCGCACGATCCACGGGTGCGCGCGCGCGCACCCAGGTCGCGGGCCGCTCAAGCGATGACTCGGCAAAATTTCTGGCCCACTCAAGGCCATGGTCTCGTACGATTCTCTTCCAGATCCAAGACGGGATGCTCGCCCAGCGGGCCTGCGCTTCGGGATCTGTTGCCGGAAAAGCAGGGTTTCTCCAGGCTTCCAGGTTGCCCGAGATCTTGCGCAGGATGGCATTCACAAAACGCGAAGCAGCCTCCCCCTCCCGGCTTCGAACCAGGTCGACACACTCCGAGACGATCCATGCCGGCTGCACCTGCTGCTGGTTCAGGAGCTGGTAGACTCCCATATCGAGTACTTTTCTAATGGCACCGGTGGGACGCTTTTTCAGCGCAAACTGATCAATGATCCAATCGAGGCGCCCCCGCCACCGGAGCGTTCCGGCCACCACTTCATGTACCCAGGGCCTCTGCGCCGCAGGCACCTCTGCAAGGGCTTCATCGATAAAGCGGCCATCCGAGAGCACCCGAGTGAGGGCTCGCAGAGCATGTTCGCGCGAATCGCGGCCTGATCCCTGTGCCATAATCAATATCCCCAGGGCAGGAGCCAGTAAACGCCGGGCTCGAGCTGAGGCCGCACGGCCGGAAGCGACGCAACTCCTCCGGTCAATCCACCTGCCAGCCAGGCAGCGATTCTGTACACGACGCCGGCAGCGCGTGCTTCCGAGTCATCCTCGTCGTCGTCAGACCTGCGATCACCCGCCTCCTCGATGATCCAATCCAGAAAAGACCTGCGCTCCCTGCCGGGGTAAACCACCTTGGGCTCACCCTTGATCTTTGCAAGCCGCCCCGCTTCCCTGACTGCATCTTCAAGCGTTCCGAGTTCATCCACGAGCCCCGCCTTGAGTGCCTGACTGCCCGTGAAGACCCGGCCGTCAGACACCTCGATCGTGCGCGCTGGGTCGAGCTTCCTGCGCTCCGAGACGGCAGACCGGAAGTCCACAAGCGTCGCATCCACCATCTCCTGCAGCAGCTTTCGCTCCTCGGGCTCCATTCCCCGGTAATCGGCTCCAGCATCCTTGAACTTGCCGGTCTTGATCGAAAATCTACGCACCTTTGCCCACTCATAGAGCTTTTCGAGATTGGCAAACTCCATGATCACGCCAATGGACCCGGTGATCGTCCCGGGATTGGCAAAGATCTTTTGGGCTCCGAGCGAGATGTAGTAGCCGCCGCTTGCCGCCACGCTTCCCATCGAGGCGACCACGGGCTTGCCCAGCGCCGCCACCGCCTCGAAGAGCTCCTGGGAGGGGGCGACTGCACCTCCGGGTGAGTTCACCCGCAGGACAACGGCACGCACATTCCGGTCTTCCTTGAACGAACGCAACTGCTTGAGCCAGCGCTTGGTCGTGACGTCGCGGATGACGCCGTTGACCTCGAGGATTCCGACCCGCTGGCGCTTTGAGAAGACCCGGTCCTCTCCATCCTTCACGACACTCTTGCCGGCGTCCTTGCGAACGACAAGCGCTGTGGCGACCACGAAGATGAAGAAAAAAGACAGCGATAGGATCAGGGTCAGGCCAAGCGGGCTGAGTCTGCGACGACGAACGGAGGGAGTTTCGGTCATTCCCCCATTTTGACTCAGCTTTCGAGCCCCTTCACCTGAATTTCGGCTGCAATCTAGAGCGCCAAAAAAAAGGCGCTTCGCCGATCACCTGGCGTTCTTATGGGAGTGCTGCCTCGGATGGCGGTCTGGATATCCCCCTTGCCGCTCACCCCTGCGCTCGCCCTTGCGTTCCCAAAATCTGGGCTTGCCGGGGCCACGCCGCACATCCTGCCGGTCGCCACGAGGGCTTTCGCGCCGATCGGCCGTCCTCAAGACTTCTCCACGAGGATGCTCGTCACCCTGGTCGCCACCCCGGTCGTTAAAGAGATCCGGGAACATCAGGGTCAGAAAGCGCCCAGCAATCTCATCGGGCGCAAGATCCGAGATGGCATCGCGCCACTCCGCACCCATGAGCTCGACGGCTCGTGCGTAGTTGGACTCAGCATTAAAGGCGGCAAACACCTTACCCACCTTCTTCGAGGCAATATCCCGCCGGGTCGGAATCTTGCCTTCCCTCATGCGGCTCTTGGTCATGCGCTCGATGCGCGAGATGAGGCCGCGTGCGCTTCCCGTTACCAGGCTCATGGCGTAGCCAGACTTGCCGCTGCGAGCGGTACGCCCGATGCGATGCACGTAGTTATCGAGTTCGCGCGGAATCGAATAGTTGATCACGTGGGTGATGTCCTTGACGTCAAGCCCACGCGAAGCCACATCGGTGCAAAGCAGCATCGTCACCTTGCGCTCGCGAAAGGCCTTCATCGTGCGCTCACGCGCCTGCTGGTCCATGTCACCATGCAGGCAATCGACCGAGTAACCGCGCTGGTTCAAGAACTGCGCGACATCCATGAGGAGCGCCTTGGTCTGGAAGAATACGAGGCCGTAAAAGTCATCGGCCGCGTCGATGAGCTTGCAGAGCACTTCGGGCTTGTTTGATTCCTGGGTGACGTAAAAAATCTGCTCGATGTTCTCGGGGAGCATCTCAGTGCGATTGACCTGAACCTGCGCGGGATCACGAAGATACTCATCGGCCACATTACGGACTTCGGGGCTCATCGTTGCCGAGAAGAGCCAGATATTGGCCTGGCCTTCGGGCACGGCGCTCAGGATCGAGGTGAGGTCTTCCTTGAAGCCCATCGAGATCATCTCGTCGGCCTCATCGAGCACGACCGTCGTCACGCCGTCGAGCGAGAGGGTCCCGCGAGACAGGTGGTCCACAAGCCTTCCAGGGGTACCCACCACGACCTGCGCTCCGCGCTTCAGGCCATGGATCTGATCGCCGTAGCCTGCGCCGCCGTAAACGGGGAGTGCCTTGATCTTGAGGTGCCTGCCCATGAGCTCGATCTGGCCTGCGACCTGGATCGCGAGCTCCCGGGTGGGGCAAAGAACCAGCGCTTGGACCTCTCTCCTGGAGGGGTCGAGCCTCTCAAGCAGGGGGAGCGAAAAGGCCGCAGTCTTGCCCGTTCCGGTAGCAGCAAGGCCAATAAAATCAGTGGGTTCCCCGAGCAGGATGGGGAGCGCCTCAGCCTGGATCTGGCTTGGCTTTTCGAAGCCCAGCTCCGTGATGGCCTGAAGGACAGGGGCGCTGAGATTTAAGTCGTTAAAATTCTGGGGGAAATTTTTCATGATACGCCCGGTAGCATAGTTTACTAAAACTGTATGTTTTATTTTCGCAGAGCATCACAACTCCATTCCTGCCACAAAAG
>CAIOHW010000009.1 GCA_903858195.1 Oligoflexia bacterium
CGCCGATCGACCTGCTCGAAGCAGTTCACCGCGGTGTGGACATGTTTGATTGCGTGCTTCCCACGCTTCTTGCCCAGCAGGGAGTGGTCTTTACCTCGCGTGGCAGGCTCGATCTGAGGCGTGGCATCTACAAGTTCTCCGAGATGAAGCTCGACCCGGATTGTGCCTGCACGACCTGTAGCCGCTACTCGCGGGCTTACCTCTCGCACCTGATCAAGGCTCGCGAGGTGCTGGGCTGGCAGCTTCTGGGCACGCACAACCTCCATTTTTACCTCGAGCTCATGCGCCAGATCCGGCAGGCAATTTTGGAGTGCCGATTTGGCGAGCTCTATCACAGGATGCGCGGTCCGCTTTCGCGCCAGACCG
Organism: Oligoflexia bacterium; assembly: GCA_903858195.1. GTDB lineage: Bacteria > Bdellovibrionota > UBA1018 > UBA1018 > UBA1018 > CAIOHW01. The sequence continues at coordinate 367 of CAIOHW010000009.1, forward strand.
ACGAAGAAAATCCGCCCACCCACCCGGTGCGTAAGCGCAGGCCTGCGGACAAGAAGCCGCTCACGCGCGGGGACTACCGCATTGAGGTGCATCCCGAGGGCCTAGGCAGGATTGTGCAGATCTCGTCGGGCGAGGCGATGCATCCGATGGCTGATCCACGCGTCGAGGCGCGCGAGCTCTATGTCGAGGGGACAGGCCTCGTTGAGGCACTCCACGGCGCACGCTCGCCGATCACGCTCTGGGATGTCGGGATGGGGGCTGCGACCAATGCCATGGCTGCGATCGAGGCACTCGAAAAGGCGTGGAACCAGAATCCCGGAGCAGGCCTGCGAATCGTGAGCTTTGAGCGCGATCTCGATCCGCTCCGGCTTGTGACCGATCACCCGCATTCGTTTCCGCACGTGAAGCACCGGGCACCGCACCTGCTCTTGCAGGATGGAAGTTACACGAGCCCCTGCGGCAGGCTTGATTGGCGGCTCGTTCAGGGCGAATTCGAGGCGACGGCTTTCGAAGAGTCCTCGAATCCAGACATCGTGTTCTATGATCCTTTTTCATCCAAGACCGATGCCCCGCTCTGGGACTGGCGGTTTTTGGAAAAGCTCAGGCTTTCGTGGAAGGATCGGGCGGTGCGCGTGGCCAACTACTCGAACTCCACGGCGCATCGTGCGTCGGTGCTGGCCTCAGGGTTTTGGCTTGCGTCAGGTCCACCGAGTGCGAGGCGCCCGGACACATCGATCTGGCACACGGAGGCTTCTGCTCGAGAGTGTTCGAGGCTTCTGGGCGGCGACTGGCTTGAGCGCTGGGGACGCAGCTCGGCTCCTGCGCCCGAGCGCGTGCTCAAGGGTGAGGCAGGCGAGCGCGAACTCTTTTTTTCAAGGGTGAAGGGTCACCCTCAGTTCACGAGAGCTTCGATGGCTTCGCGTGTTTCGGGCTCGAGGTCAGTCGACTGATCGAGGACGCGCTGGAGCGTCTCCCGAATCTTGGCTGCCGGTACGGCGTAGCTCAGTTCCTTCCAGATCCGCGGGCTCTGGGTTCGGATCAGGTCATCGAGCACTTTTGAGTCGCGGATGTCGGGCTTTTTCGGAACCCTTCCGGTCCAGATGATTCCCACGACATCGCCTGAGTCGCGGTCCACCATGGCAGAGCCCGAGTCGCCGTGGGATACGTCGCAGCCATTGGCAAACGACCAGGCTTCGTAGTTGCCGGGGTTCAGCTCGTCGGGGTCGGCCATCTTTCTGAAATCATCGTCGCCAGAGAAGACCTTGCAGTCGTCATCCCGGTTTCCCATCAACAGGCGGGTGGGATTGTTTGCCACTCCATGGCCGATCGTGATGAGCGGCATTCCCTGACGGATGGGCCGGTCGAATGCGAAGTTGCGCGCCACGGGTGCAAGCTTGGCTTCCTGGGATCGGTTCAGATCGATTTCGATGATCGCAAAATCGACTTCAGGCAGGTGGCCGAGCACCTTGCGGCAGGGAGCTTCCACCTCAAGTGCGGTGAACGAGAGCATGCCGCGGCAGCGCAGGTGCGGCTGGACATGGTGGTTGGTGCCGACCAAATGATGGCCGTTGAACTTTCCGAGGTAGAAGGCGGTGCCCCCGCCGTACCGCGCGGTGGCGCGTGCCGCACGCGCATAGGCTGCGGGTTCTCCATCGAGCGACTCGCGCTTGACGGTGACTTTTCCCCACTCATCGCCGATCTGGTAATCCGTGACCGATGAGGTGGCGGCTTCGACCTGAATTGCAGCGAGTGCAGCGAGTCCCAGAAGTCCAATGCGTCTCATGCGCCACCCTTGCGCTGGTCCTGCTTGAGCAGGCCGATTTCGCGGAGGCGCTCCTCGAGGTAGGTGCGTGCGGTGTGGTTTTCAGAAAGCTTCACGTCACCGCGCGGGTGCAGGAACAGTGGCATCGAGTAACGCGGGAGCCTGGCCTCGGGCCCCCGGGGGTTCACCACCCGGTGGGTGGTCGAGACGTAGTAGCCCCGCGATGCCATCTGCAGCATGTCGCCTGCGTTGATCGCAAGCTGACCCGGATCACACGAAATGCCGATCCAATTGCCGCTCTTATCCTTGACCTCGAGTCCTGGTGCGCTTGCAGCCGGGAGCAGGGTGATCAGGTTGATGTCTTCGTGCGCAGCTGCTCGAATGGCGCCTTCTTCTTCACCGCCGGTGAGCGGCGGATAGTGGATGGGGCGCAGGAGCACTTCCTTGCTGCCTTCGACCATCTGCGAGAGCGGCATCGAGAACTGGCTGCGGATCTCGGTCGGGCTCTGGTCCTCGATCCACTTCAGGAGCTCGGCTGCAAGCCGTGACATGCCATGAAACATCTTCCACGTGCGCTCGTTCACACCTTCCGGAAGCTTGTCCCAGACATAGAGGTGGTAAAATTCCTTGAGGTCCTTTTGCTTAACGTCTTTCGCGTTTTCGGTGCGAAACGGAAAGTAACCCGACTGAAGTCTCGGATCATACGTGTACTTGTGCTTGGTCTCGCCTTTGAAGAAGTCCTGCCAGTCGGTGAACACCTCGTTGATGAGCGAGTGCTCGATGGGGTGGTTCTTTAGAACCGCAAATCCCGTTTCATGCAGGGATTTGGCAAACTGCTGGGGCGCATCGGGTGAACGGTAGTCAACGCTCAGGACGTTCATGCAGCTGTCATAGCGCAGAGTGTTATGGTTTGCCAAGGCCTCGACTTAACTGGTTGATAAGGGAACGGTTTTTGGGTTTATGGCCAGAAATGCCGGGGATAGTTTCGCGACAGCTCTTTGCGGATTTCGGGGTAGGCGCGCTCCCAGAAGCCCGGGAGGTCCCTCGTGACTTGGACGGCGCGCTGGTTGGGCGCAAGCAGGTGCAGGGTGAGGGCAAGCCTTCCTCCCAGGATTGCGGGCGTGGCCTTGAGCCCCCAGAAGTCTTGAAGCCTCGATTCGACCCAAGGGGCATGACCCAGGCGGTAATGGATCTTGGCGTTTCGTGGACCTGGGCGCGCCCCCTGCGGCGGGCCGGGAAGCAGGATCGAAGTCGGAGTCCAGTCCCTGAGTCTCAGGCCCGGGCAGAGGTCCACGAGCGCGGCGCTGGTCTGGGACTCCCAGTCGACCTCAGCGAGCTCCCGTAGCGAGAGCCTGCCTGTGATCGCTCCGGAGAGAAGGTCACGAAAAGAAGGAAGCTCCTCGGTCATGAGACGGTGCTCGGAGATCAAAAGCAGTCGGGCAAAGAGCGTCTCGAGGATCTCGGCCGGATCAGCTGCGCCCTGATTGCGAAGCGCCGAGACAAACGCCTGCGCCGAGGCAAGAGTGATGGCACCCTGCGGGATCTCGGTCTTCCAAGCCGTGCGAAGCAGGATCGACTCGGCCTGCTTCCACTCTTCGGGCGTGCGAGGCTCTCGAAGCTCTTCGGTCAAAATGAGGGCCCCGTAAGTGAGCTCAGAGCTCCAGTGCACGCGTTTTTGTCTTTCGTCAAAGACGGGCTTTTCATGCTCTTGAATGAGTGAGGGTTCGAGATCGAGGAGCCAGTCTTCTTCGATTTGCATCCAGCGCTCGATGACCGGCGCGGACTTGCCCGAACCGCCCGCACCCAGTTCGCGCGACTGCCGCTCCTGTGCTTCGAGCGCAACGGCCGTGACCTGCTTGCCTGAGACCAGGAACGGCTCGGCAAGTTCGCGCGAAAGCTCCATCATCCCTGCGGTGGCCGAGAGCACGTTGGTCCCCTGCGTGCGCACCACGCGATCGGGGAAGGCACGCAAAAGCGCACGCGCGAGGTCAGGTGCCGGAGCGCCAGGAATGCGGCTCTGGATCTGGTCGGATAGGCGATCCAGCTCGCGGCGCCACTGGCGCGAGGCAAGCTCCGAAGGCGCTCCTTCGGCAAGCTCGACCGCAAATCCGAGCCACTCGGACAGGCGGCCCGAACGCACGCCTTCGAGCAGGAGTCGTGAAATGCGTGGATGCATCGAGAGGCCTGCTGCCGAGCTGCCGAGCGGAGTGAGGCCCGCCGAAAGCGACGGAGCCTCAAGGTAGCCCAGAAGCCAGAGCAGGCGCGCGCCCGCCTCCCACTGCGAAAGCTCCGGAAAGTCGAGCCAAGCCAGTTCCGAGAGCGAGCGGCCCGGGGCTGGAATTCCCATCGCACGCAGATCGAGGATCACCTGCGCAAGATCTGCGCGGCGGATCTCGGGGACCTCGAAGGCGGGCCTGCCCTCGAAGTCCGAGGCAGTAAAGAGCCGCTGGCATACGCCGGGTCCGGTACGTCCTGCGCGTCCTGCGCGCTGGATGGCCGAGGCCTTCGATATGGGGCGGGTTCTCAGGGCCGAGACGCCAGACCACGCCGAGTGGCTTGCGATCCGGTGCAGTCCGCTGTCGATCACTCCTGTGATGCCGGGGATCGTGACCGAGGATTCGGCAAGGTTCGTCGAAAGGATGATGCGTCGAGAGGAGCCGGGCTGCATGACCGCGTCCTGTTCTTCGCGTGAAAGCTCACCGTGCAGCAGCAGCGTGCGCGCCGGAGTGCTCTGGAGCGCGGCTTCGACCCTGCGCATCTCGCGCATGCCCGGAAGAAAGACGAGCAGGTCGCCCCGGGTTTCTTCGAGAAGCGTTCGGGCGTGCGAAGCCACGATGTCTTCGAGCCTGCGTTCGGGCGGAGCCTTGAGGTGCCGGATCTCGACAGGATGGCGGGGGGCCTCGACTTCGATCACGGGCGTGCTGCCGCTCCCTCCAGCATCCATGAGGGGCTTGAGCCCCGAGATGTCGAGGGTGGCTGACATGACGACAATCCTGAGCTCGGGCCTGCGCTTTTGAACTTCAAGCAGGCAGGTCAGTGCAAGGTCGGTCGTCAGATGCCTTTCGTGGAACTCATCGAGCACGATGACCGTGGCCTCTTTCAGCAGGGGATCGTGGGCAAGCCTCCGAAGCAGGATGCCTTCGGTGATGAATTGGATGCGCGTGCGGGCACTCTCGCGCTTCTCGAAGCGAAATTGGTAGCCCACGAGGCCGCCCGGGCCCCCGGGCTCTCCGAGTTCCTGCGCCACCCGGTGGGCAGCCCACTTGGCGGCAAGCCTCCGAGGCTCGAGCACCCAGACCTGTCCCGAGCCAAAGCCCATCAGGGCGGGCGGCACGCGGGTGGTCTTGCCCGTGCCGGGAGACGCCTGAAGGAGCAGGCGGTTTGAGCCATGAAGCGTGCGAACCACTTCATCGAGGTGACCGTCCATGGGCAGCGGGGTGAGTAGGGGTAGGGGAGTTTTCACGCCACCTGGGGTTTTCCCATCAGCGGGGATTCACTTCAATGGTCGAGTGGGATACTTCTTTCGCATGTCACCGATCTATCGGCCGATCTTCGTGGTGGCGGGCTTCATGAGCCTGGCACTCGGAGTGGTGGGAATCTTCCTTCCGCTTCTCCCCACGACCCCGTTCCTGCTCCTTTCGGCCTTTTGTTTTTCGAAGGGATCGCCACGCTGGCATGCCTGGCTCTTGTCACAACCTCACCTGGGGCCGGCGATTGCTGACTGGAACCGTCATGGCGTCGTTCGTCCCCGTGCAAAGGTCGTCTGCCTGTCGCTCATGGCCGTGACCCTCGTCTACACCGTGGGCTTTGCCACTTTTCCGATCTACGGGCGTGGTTTGGTGCTTTTGATCTGCAGCTGGGTGGCCGTCTTTGTCGGAACCCGGCCGTCGCATCCCCGGGCCGAGCCCACGCCCGTGCCCCTTTCGCAAAGCCAGCCGCCCGTCTAGACTGGTAGACATGGATACTCGCGCGAGATCGAAGTTTGTGACCAGCATGGGTTGGCTCTCCATTGCGGTGTGCGTGCTGCTGGGCGGGCTTTCGGTGCTTGAGCTCGTGGCCTATGGGATGCTGGCGAGCCAGCCGGAGCTTGCCATCCAAATCGGGCTATCCCTCCAGGAACAGTCCGGACAGTTCGTCGACATGCAGAAGCTTCCTGTGCAGCTCATGAATCAGGCCCTCACTCACGCCGTCTTTTTGTTGGTGGGAGTCCCCACCGCGATCGGGCTGCTCAGGCGCAGGGAGTGGGCACGCAAACTGACGATCCTGCTCGTGGCGGGCGTGACGCTTGCCATGGGGCCGCAGCTGCTCTGGGGAGAGCTCCCCATGCAGTTGCCGCGCTGGATGACGGGCGGAGTCTTTTTGCTTGCGCTGCTGGTGCACGGAGACATCGTGCGCAGGCTCATGCGGCCCGAGGTTCGAGCCGAGTTTTCGTCCTGAATGACTTCCGGGCTCAGGCCGGGTCTACGCCCAGAGCCCGTGCCCGGCGACTGACGGGTGGATGCGAGTAATCCATCCACACCTTGAGTGGATGTGGATTGGGATGTGAGAGGTGATCTCGCTCAAGCGAGCGGAGCGCCGAGATGAGCGCCGCCGGCTTTCCATAGGTGTCGCTCGAATAGCGGTCGGCCTGGAACTCATGGCGCCGTGAGATCCAGAGGCTCAGCAGTGAGATGGCCCGGCCTACCGGGGAGTAGAGCAGGGTGAGCAGCAGGAGCGATGCCGCAAGCGTCGACTCGGGCAGCACGAGTGTGCTCCGAACCCATTCCGGCGAGTCCGGATGGGTAAAGAAAAGCCCCACGCCCCAGAACATCAGTCCCTGGGTCAGGGTGGAGAGCACGATCATGCGCGGAATGTGGCCAAGCTTGAAATGGCCCATCTCGTGGGCGACGATCGCCATGAGTTCGTCGGTCGTGTGCTTCTCAATCAAGGTGTCAAAGAGCACGAGCTTTCGGAATCGGCCGAAGCCGGTAAAGAAGGCGTTGCTCTTGGAGCTTCTCTTTGACCCGTCCATGACGAATGTGCCCTTGAGCGCGAAATCCTCACGCCGCGCGTACTCTTCAATCGCCCTCTTGAGATCCCCCTCGGGAAGCGGCTCGAAGCGATTGAACATCGGAAGGAACACGATCGGTGCGACGTAGCCGATCAATAGCGAGATCGCCGTCACCGATACCCACGCAAGCCACCAGGCGTGGCTGCCAAAAGAGGCAAAGAAGTGCAGGACCATGGCGATCAGCGGGATGCCGATGGCAAGTCCGAGCACGAGTCCTTTGACTCGGTCGAGCATGAAGGTTGAGCGGCTGGTGCGGTTGAAACCGTAGCGCTCCTCGATCGAAAAGGTGGAGTGCCAGGCAAACGGCAGTGAAAGTGCCTGCCGGATCAGGCTCACTGCAGCAAGCCAGGCAGCCCCGCGCCAAAGATCCGAGGCAATGAAACGGGCAAGAACCTCATCGACGCGGTCGAGCAGTGGAAACGTGAATGCCACACACCAGAACAGGAGCTGGACGCCCGTTTCTGCGAGGTCGAGCCGCAGGTGCTCAATCTGATAGAATTGGGTGCGTGCC
>CAIOHW010000010.1 GCA_903858195.1 Oligoflexia bacterium
ATCACAACGTATTGGGCCTCGCTTCTTCTATCTCTTCTGCCTGAACAATATCCTCTAATCGCGCCAGGCGGGCAACTCCACAATTGCTTCACGGGATTCGCCGGGCCTCGTGAGCTTGAGCTGGAACATGGGGCCGTAAAGCACCCTTTGGGTTTTTTGGATCACAAAGTCACTGCCCGAGGCCCAGTTGGTCAGGCGCACCATCACCGGAACGCTCAGGCCAAAGGCCGGGCTCTCAGCGTTTTTGCGCCAGTCGAGCTCGGGGGCCAGCGCCACGCCAAACGAGGCGCAGTCAGCGCAGTTGGGTGTCGGCACCGCCGCGCTCGGGCTCTTGAGCAGGCTGGATGCCGTGTAAATCAGCCCCATGGCTCCCAACTGGGTGCGCCCCCACGACTTGAAGGCACGCGAGTAGGCCACGCCCCAGGCAGCCTGATTCACGCGCATCGAAAACGTATCGTTGGTTGCCGCTTCGACAACCGGCAGATCTTCCTGCCAGTTCATGTACACGAGGCTTAGGCCCTGCGGAGAGACGGGCTTGACCTCCTGGCCACCGCTTGTGGTCCAGCAGCGCGCGGGAGTGGCGTAGGTCTTTCCCTTGTAAAAGAGATAAAGGGCGTCTGGCTTGCCCGAGATCTGGCTTCCCAGCACCCAATCGCCGACACTCCACGGAGCCTCCGTGTTTTGCCAGTTCTTGGCCGCCGAGAGCCTGACCGTGCATCCGGCGTCCGTAAACCGGTACTTTCTGCGTCCAGCCGCCTGCGCCTCGTTCAGCGCGGAAGTGAGTGCCGCAATCATGAACAGGCCTGCAAGTGCCGCCCTAAGCTTTAGAGCCATACGTGCACCTGCGACTGAAGGGTGAACGAATCGGGCGAGAGCGTCGAGCTCCCGGTGTTTCGCGAGCCGAGCAGATCCACTCTCAGCTCCACTCTTTGCGCCGGAATGTACTGAAGCGACGGACCTGCGCGGTACCTGCGCTCACCCTCGGCCCCGATGTTGGCCGTATAAAACTCGGTCGTCACGAGCGTATTGAGCCCACGCGCAATCGGGGCCTGGTACTGGCCAAAGAAGTAGCCTCCGGTCTCGGCGTTAAAACCCTCTGGCCGGTTTCGAATCAGCCCCACCTGCCCGAGCAGGGACGAATGCCCGCCAAAGCCGAGCCTCGAATGCACTGCCGCCATCTCGCGTGCGCGGTACTCATTGTTTGCCGAATAGCCCGAAACCCCCCAGCGCGAGTCGCGACCCAGGTCTCGCTCGGCCATCACCGACACCCCCTGCATGCGGAGGCTCGGAGCCTGGTACAGGTTGCCGGCAAGCACATGCACTGCCACATCCGAGCTCTCACCCCCGTAGTGCAGCAGGAGCCCGTGGCTCTGGTCATTTTGGTTGAGCAGGGTCTTGGAGCGCAAAAACGCATTGTGATCGGGCACGCGGACTCCAAAGGCCGTATCCATCATGCCTGCGTACACGCCAAACTTTCGCTGGATGCGCGCGCCCAGATAGTGCTCGCGTGAGATCAGGGGCTTTGCCACGGGCCTTTGCGCCGCAGGCACATTTTCGGGCACCGGATAGTGACCGATCCTTCCCACGGCCACCATCTTGTCGCCTCGGGTCTTGAGTACGAGCGTGGCATCGACCTGCATCGTGATGAAGCGGCTGACCGGCTCAGCTTCGGTCAGGTTTTGCGCCAGATACAGACCCCGGTAATTGAAGGCGGGCCTGAGCCACGAAGGCAGCTTTGCAGAACCCAGAAAACCTGAAGTCTGGCCCAGGCGCTCATCGAC
>CAIOHW010000011.1 GCA_903858195.1 Oligoflexia bacterium
GCACCCGCAAGGAGCCGGGCCCTGCGGGCGCTCCGTATGTCATTCGCGCAGCCATTCCGCTCGAGGGGTCGATCGAGTTCCATGACATGATCCGCGGGCCGATCCAGTTTGCGAATGCCGATCTCGATGACTTTGTGCTCATTCGTTCCAACGGGGCTCCGACCTACAACCTTTCGGTCGTAGTGGACGACGTGCACTCGCGCATGACCCACATCGTGCGCGGCGATGATCACATCAACAACACGCCCAAGCAGATGCACCTCTATCAGTTCTTCAAGTATCCGGTGCCCCAGTTTGCGCATCTGCCGATGATTTTGGGGCCGGATAAAAAGAAGCTCTCCAAGCGCCATGGAGCCGTTTCGGCCAATGTGTACCGCGGAGAGGGCTACCTGCCCGAAGCGCTCCTGAACTTCCTCGCGCGCCTGGGATGGTCGCACGGAGATCAGGAGATTTTTTCGATCGAAGAGATGGTCCGGTACTTTTCGTTTGATCACGTGCAGGTGAGCTCGGCCGTTTTCAATGTCGAAAAGCTCCAGTGGCTCAATGGCGCGCACATCCGCCAGAACTCGCCTGAACGTCTCGCAAAGATCATCGCACAGGATTACTCTGATTTTTTTGCGGGCGATGCGCTGGGTCGCGTGGACTCGACGCTCGGTCACAAGCTCGTGGCGATTCACCTGCAAAAGGTGAAGACGCTCAAGGAACTTGCCGACCAGCTCGTTCCCCTTTGCACCTCGGGCACGATCGAGTTCGATCCCTCGCTGATCAAGTGGGGCAAGGATCCGGTGACGGCAAAACCCGTCCTCAAGACCGCCATCGCGCATGCCGTGCGGGACTTTTCGGCCAAGGTGGCAGCCCATGCGGGAGCGGTTTCGCTCGAGAGTCTTGGCATGTCCCATGGCGATGTTGATGCCGCCTGCAAGGTGATCTGCGAGCAACACGGCGTGAAGCTCGGCGAGTTCGTGGGCCCGATGCGCGTGGCGCTCACGGGTCGCACGGTGAGTGCTTCGGTGTTTGACCTGCTCACGCTCCTTCCGTGGAAGGATGTGGAGGCACGTCTCAAAAGGCTTGAGGTGCTGTGATGTCCGAGCACAAGGGACCCCCGACTGACATCCCGTCGGTCTTGAAGCAGATCGACAGGCCCGAGAAAGCGGTCGTCACCGCCGGCATGCCTTATGCCAACGGACCGCTGCACCTCGGGCATCTGGCTGGCGCGCATGTGCCGGCAGACATCTACTCTCGCTGGCTCGGACTCCTGATTGGCCGCGAGAACGTGCTATTTGTGAATGGAACGGACGACCACGGCTCAACGAGCGAAGTGGCCGCCATGCAGGCCGGAAAGCCCATCCGTGAGTTCATCGATTCGATCCACACACGCCAGCAGTCCACGCTCAGGCGCTTCTCGATCGGGGTCGATGTCTACACGGGTACTTCTGCGCCGGAGACTTTTCCGCTCCAGAAGAGCCTGTCTGACGAATTCATCAAAAAGCTCTACAAAAACGGCATGCTCGAGAAGCGAAAGAGCCTGCAGTGGTTTGACCCCAAGCTCGAGCGCTTCCTGCCGGATCGTTACGTCAAGGGCAAGTGCCCAAACCCCAAGTGCGACAACGAGAGCGCCTACAGCGACGAGTGCGATCGCTGCGGGAGCCAGTACGAGCCAAGCTCGCTCATCAACCCCAAGAGCGCGATCAGCGATGCCGTCCCGGTGATGAAGGAGACGGTGCACTGGTGGCTCGACATGTGGAAGGTGTCAGACGTTCTCTGTACGTGGCTCGGCACCAAGACCGAGTGGCGCAAGCCCGTGC
>CAIOHW010000012.1 GCA_903858195.1 Oligoflexia bacterium
CCAGTGAGCGGGTTCAAGAGGCCAAGCGCGTCTATTCGCAGCTGGGTCTCGACACAAGCCAGCTCAAAGTAGGTGATCTTGCCTCCGAAGGGTTCAGGCTTCCGGAGGCGGAGGCCTATTTCTTATATGACTTTGGAACCCGCGAGGCCGTCGAGAAAGTCCTGCTTGATCTCAAGTGCCTTGCTGCACGAGTTCCGGGCCTGCAAGTAGTGGGGAGAGGAAGGCGGTCGCGCGATATGATTGAGCGCGAGCATCCGTGGCTTTCGCAGGTGCATGAGCCCCGGCATCTGGGGAATTTTTCGATCTACCAGAGTTAGCCCACGGTCAGCAGTAGATCTCCTGGATGGCGCTAAGCAACCCGGCAAGCCGCTCGTCGGCGATCGAATAGTAGATGAAGTTGTGCTCCCTGCGCGACTGGAGCAGGCCGTCCTGCTTCATGCGTGCAAGAAACTGGGAGGTTGCCGATTGCGAGGCTCCGCAGTAGCGGGTCAGGTCACCGGCCGGTTTTTCACCCTCCATCAGGCCACAAAGAATCTTGAGCCGGGCCGGATGGGCGATGGCCTTGAGCAGGTGGCTGATCAGCTCGCTCTTTCTTGCAACCGCAGCGGAGGTTTTTCGGGGCTGGCTCATTTCGCGCCTTGGACGGTGGGTAGGCCTGCGGCGACCCAGTCGCCCATTCCGCCGCCAGAAATGCAGATGAGGTTGGTGAGGCCGAGTTGGGCGAGGTGCGATGCCGCGTGGCCTGCTCGACCTCCAGCGTGACAATGGATGTAGACGGTCTTGTAGGCTCTGAGTCGTTCGACGGCGGCGCCCACCTGGTCATGGGGGATGTTGATCGCTCCGCTCACGTGTCCCGCGGCAAATTCTTCTGCCGAGCGGACGTCGAGGATGACTTCTCCAGTTTGGAGGTTTTTGGCCCTGGCTGCAAGATCCTGCATGGTGATGTTCTTCATGACGACCATAGTATTACTAAACACTTATATTAGCAAAATGTAATTCGTCTTTTTGGCGGGTTTTGTAAAGCATTGTAATTTCGATGACTTGCGGTTACCTTTTGGGGGTCGATCTCGGTCGGGTGGCCGGGGCATTTTTCTGGTAGGAGTAGTTTATGGGCGCACAATGGAAGCACGCGGGAAGAATCCAGAATTCGTCAAAGCGGGGGGCCTTGATCAGCAAGCTGGTCAAGGAGCTCACGGTCGCAGCCAAGGCGGGTGACCCGAACCCGGACAATAATCCGAGGCTCCGGGCTGCAGTTGAAGCGGCCAAGAAAAATTCGGTACCGCGCGATACCATCGAGCGCGCGATCAAGAAGGGCGCAGGCCTCTTGGATGAGCAGGTCATCTACGAAAACATGGCATTCGAGGGCTTTGCTCCACACCGCGTGCCGGTGATCGTCGAGTGCCTGACCGACAACAAAAACCGCACTGCTGCCGATATTCGCGTGCTGTTCCGAAAGGGGCAGCTGGGCTCAGTGGGAAGCGTGGCCTGGATGTTTGACCGGCAGGGTGTGGTCGAGGCCACCCACCCAAAGTCCGGTCTCGACATCGAGGGAACTGCCATCGAGGCGGGCGCTCAGAACGTCGAGCCACTCGAGGGCGAAGAGGTGCCGGCCGGACACACGGGCGCTCGTTTCCTGTGCGACACTCCGGATCTGGATTCGGTCAACAAGGCTCTCTTGCAGATGGGCTGGACGGTGACGCTTTCGGAACCCAGTTTTCTGGCGAAGTCTTTTGTGGAGCTATCCGATGACCAAAAGAAGGAAGTTTCCGAGTTTCTTAATGCTGTGGATGAGCATGATGACGTCCATCGCGTGTACGCAGGGCTCCGCTGACTGCGGCCGATCTGCGCGGAGTTCAATCCAGATGTCGGATCTCAAAAAGCGCCTCACCCCCGAGCAGTACCATGTGACCCAGGAGTGCGGCACCGAGCCTCCGTTTCGGAATGCCTACTGGAACAACAAGGAACCCGGCATCTACGTCGACATCGTCTCGG
>CAIOHW010000013.1 GCA_903858195.1 Oligoflexia bacterium
CGCCCGCGACCGACAACTGTCCGGTCCAAACGACAAGAACCAGCAGACACACCCTTACTGCTAGAGGCATAAGGCTCATCGTAGAAGGACCTGGGGACGCTCTCCACGTCGACCTTGCACGATCAATCGAGGTCCCGCCTTGGCTGAAGCGCCGCCCGAACAGCCACACCCTCCCCCTCGGCTCCCCAAACGCCGCGGTCCCCATCGAGCCCAGAAGAACAACCCCAACGTGATTCCCACCACGCACAGAGCCGCTATTTTCTGCCAATCCATAGGTCGCAGCATAACGGCCGACGCCTCAGGAGCAATCCCGCACGCCAGAACCGAATTTTGGCCACTCCACACGGTTGACCTGATCGCTGGGCATGCTTGTCTGTCCGCCATGCAGCCCCCTCTCTTGGATTGGTTACGTCGCCGAGGATGGGTCTCGGCCTTCGGGCCGGCTCTCGTTGTCGGTTTGGTGGCCCTTTGCGGATGCTCCGCCTCCTCGCGAGCCCAGATACTCATGCCAGCTCCGGACTTCCCAGCCGTTATCCGCCCGCTCGATGCCAGCGTAGGCTCGGTGGTTCTGGTCAATGAACGCCTCCGGTTTGTAGTCCTCGATTATTCCTTTAGCACTCTGCCACCCACCGGGTCCTTTATGGAAGTATACCGTTCGTCCAACCGTGTGGGCCGAGTCCGGCTCTCCCGATGGAGCAATCCAACGACCGCCGCCGCAGACATCATCGATGGAGCCCCCCAAATCGGTGATACCGCTCGGCCCGATTGATGACCGTTGAATTTGCGTTTCACCCACCCCTCCTTTGGATCGGTCGGGAGGCTGGCTTGACCCTCCTATGGGCCCGTCTACCATCCACCGCCGTGCGTTTCTTTTGCCTCTTCATTCGCAGCGTGATGCTGCTCTCTTCGGTCTGCCTCGGGCTCTTCGCGCTGAATGACCTGATGGCAGCCGAAGCGTCGGCCGGGTTGGCTCAAACTCTGCGCTCGGGAACCTCGTCCGATCACCGAGTTGCCGACGGGATCGCCTTGTTCGTGCCTTCCGGAGAACCCGCGACACCCTTTTTGGTTCCGGGGCCCTTCACCTCATCCTGGTCTGGAGAGCTCTCCGTCGATCTTCGAGGCGAATACTCCTTCCATGGACTCTTCACGGGGCATCTCAAAGTTTCCATTAATGATGCGGTTGTGATCGATGCCGACGGCAAAAGCCCGGCGTGGATCGACAGCTCGAAGTTCCGACTCAATAAGGGATCCAACAAACTCGTCACCGAATACTCGGCTCCTAAGACCGGGGAGGCCCTGGTGCGTGTGTATTGGTCCGGCAAAGAGGTTCCCTTCAATCCCATTCCCGTGGGTGCCCTCAGCCACTCTGCCAGCGCGGACATCACCACGGCCAACCAGCTGCGACGAGGCCGCGATCTGTTTGCAGAACTCCGGTGCTCGCACTGTCACACCACTCAGGGCGGCATGCCCGATCTGAAGGCCGACGCTCCGACCTTCAGTGGCATTGGCTCTCGGAGGCATTCGTCCTGGATGGCACAATGGATCGCCAACCCGGAATCCCTCCGACCCGGCTCTCCCATGCCCTCGCTCTTCCACGGAGCTGACACGGCCTCTCACTCCGAGACCATTGCGGCCTTCCTAGGTTCGCTTAAGGCGACCACCCCTCTCAAACCCAGCGCTTCTTCCACGGCCGACCACGTCGAAGCCGGCAAGTCCCTGTATGAAAAACTCCACTGTGTCGCCTGCCACGTGGCTCCTGACGATGCCAAGGCCGACCCGACCAAGATTTCCCAAAAGCACGTGCTGGCCAAGTTCACTCCGGGTGCTCTGGTCGCCTTC
>CAIOHW010000014.1 GCA_903858195.1 Oligoflexia bacterium
CAACGGCGACGGGGTGGTCACCTCCGGAGACGGGAATCCCGACTTTTTGGCTGTGCAACAAAATATGTTTCACGAAATCGGGGATAGTTCGGTGGCGACCCAGATTCGCGCTGATCTCAATACCGATGGAGTGATAGAGATCGCAGACTACGCGGTCTACATCTCTCACCGCAATAACACCCTCCCCAGCTCCTGGCCTGCCGGCTGCGATTGATCGGCGTGCGCCGATCAGAGGTGCGGCACATCACTGCAGAGAAACGGGATGCCGTCGGCCTGGATCGGGGCTGCGCGCTGGTCGAGCTTGATGCTGGGTTCCAAGGCCTGCAGATGAAGCTTCAAGAGTGAGATCGACCAGGGTTCGGGGTTTTCAAGGCCAAGAGCCTGCGCCTGTTTGGCGTGTTTCACGGCCTCTCGCGACACGATCAGCATGCTCTCAACCACATGACGATACATGCAGTTGAAGCGCAGCACAGGCTTGAGCAACTGAAGCTCGGATTCGAGGCGAGCTTGCAGATCCCACCAAAGAATCCCAATCGCCTCGGGAACGGGTGACCGCAGCGTTTCATCCATTTTTTGAAGCGTGGCAGAGAGTTCTTTTTCCAAGTCCTGCCACCGGGGCTTTCGGTAGTCCGAAAGTCGGGGGCGATCGGAGAGCGGCTCGGTGACGAGATCTCCCGCGCGACTCATGGGGAGAAACTCGCTGCAGAACAGCCTCACTCCCGCCTCGCGAAAGCGACGGGTCCTGGCCATGTACCATTTGGAGACAAAGAGCGCCTGTCGCTCGAGGCCGATGAGTTCTTGCGACAGGGGCTTGGTCCGGCCGTCTGAGAGAAGGGAGTAGGGCTCAAGCCGCGATTGGTTGGTTTGAATGGCGGCACGCAGGTGCTCGTCAAAGCACTCGGCCCGAGCCAGCGAGCCAAGCGCTGCAAGGCCGAGACTCGCTAATGGAAGGAAGAAGAGCCGCTTCATGCCGCAGAGCGTTATCATGTTTCAATCTTTTTTGCTAAGGTATTGAAAACAGGTAATTTAATCACCCATGGATCCGAAGCCCACCCCCCAATCCGTCCAAGACTCCCTCATCCGGCTGGGTTCGAGGACGAGGGCCCGCGAGCTCGCGCGTTTTTTCAAGACCGGAGAGGGTGAGTACGGCGAGGGAGACCAGTTTCTGGGCCTGACCGTCCCCACCGTGCGAGCGCAGGCCCGTCGGTTCATGGGGCTCGGGCAGCGTGAAGTGATTGAGCTACTCAAGAGCCCGTGGCACGAGGTGCGACTGCTCGCTCTCATCGTATGGGTGGAGCAGTTCAAGCGCGGGAACCCATCGAGGCAGGAGCAGATTTACCGGGCGTATTTAAAAAACGCGCACCGGGTCAACAACTGGGATCTGGTGGATGTCTCTGCGCATGAGATCACGGGCGGCTGGACCCTCAGGCACCCAACCGAACTCAAGCGCATCGCGTCGCTCCTCGGCTCCAAGTCGCTCTGGGAGAGGCGCATTGCCATGCTCACGACCTTGGCCTGGATCCGTGCGGGCAAGTATGAAGTGGTGACGGATTTTGCCGCACGACTGCTTGGCGATCCTGAGGACCTCATGCACAAGGCCACAGGCTGGATGCTCCGGGAGATGGGAAAGCGCGACCGCGAAAGGCTCACGCGTTTCTTGAGGCGCCATGGCTCGCGCATGCCGCGCACGATGCTTCGCTACGCGATCGAGCGTTATAGTCCGCGCGAGCGCAAAGCCTGGCTCTTGAAAACCCGGTCGCCCGATTAGGCAAGCCCCACCAGCCGCAGGCTCTCGGCCGCGTCGTGGTCAGGGTCAGGGTCAGGGTCAGGGTCA
>CAIOHW010000015.1 GCA_903858195.1 Oligoflexia bacterium
AAACGGGCCAGAGCATGCGAATGAAAAACTGGCGGGCCTGCTCGAGGCCAAAGACCTGCTTTACCGTGCCGGGATCCCGACGGCTGCCGTGAATTTCGAGACTTCTCTCGCCGAACTTTCTGATCGTCTGCGTGGCAACAGCTGCCTGCCTGTCGTGGATTCGGAGTCGAGGGTCGTCGGCCTCATCTTTGACCATGATGTTCGGCAGTGCTACGACCGCGAGGTGGCACGGCGGTCCTTTGTCATTCAGGCCAACCAGAACTCCAGGCTTCAGGGAAGACGCTAGATATGGTCTTTGATCCGATCCTTGCAGCACTCAATGAGAGGCAGGCAGAGGCCGTGCAGCGGACTGCCGGCCCCCTGATCGTGCTCGCAGGTGCAGGGTCGGGCAAGACAAAGATGCTCACCTCGCGCATCGCCTACCTGATTGACCGCTGCGACGTTCCTGCGCACCACATCCTTGCCGTTACTTTCACCAATAAGGCCGCAGGCGAGATGAAGGATCGCGTGGGTCGAATCCTCAAGATCGGCTTCGGATCGGATCCCTGGTCAAGCGGCCCATGGATGGGTACGCCCGAGATCGGGACATTCCATTCGGTCTGCCTTCGGATCCTCAGGAGAGAAGGCGTACTCACGCCCTTCAGTCGTCCCTTTGTGATCTATGACGACTCCGACCAGCTGTCGCTCATCAAAACGGTGGTCGAGAAGCTGGGCATCGATGACAAACAGTTTTCGCCCAAGGCACTCCAGGCCGGTATCAACGGGCTCAAGTGCGATGCCATCGAGCCGCACGAGCTTCGACCCGAACACCATAATCTGTTCGACCGCCAGCTCAAGCGGGTCTACGAGCAGTACCAGAAGGATTTGTTCGCCAACAACGCGATCGATTTCGGCGAGATCCTTTGCATGACCTATCGGATCCTGCGTGACCATCCGGATGTCAGGCGCCGCTATCAGGAGCGGTTCAGGTACATCCACGTCGATGAATACCAGGATACCAACCGCGCGCAGTACCTGCTTCTGAGCATGCTGGCCAAGGCCGAGTTTGGCGGCCACCAAAACATCTGCGTGGTGGGTGACGAGGACCAGTCCATCTACAAGTGGCGCGGCGCCGACATCCGCAACATCCTGGATTTTGAACGTGACTACCCCGGCGCCCAGGTCGTCAAGCTCGAGCAAAATTATCGTTCGAGCCAGAACATCATCCGTGCAGCCTCGCAAGTGATCCGCAACAACAGCCAGCGCAAGGACAAGACGCTCTTCACTGAGAACGAAGAGGGCGAGCTCCTGCGGCGTTTCCAGGTCGCCGACGAGCGTGCCGAGGCTGAGCTTGTAGTGTCTGAGATTCGGCGACTGTCGGGTGAGGGCTCGCGCAACTACGGGGATTTTTCCATCTTTTACAGGACCAACGCGCAGAGCCGCCAGTTTGAAGACGTGCTCAGGCGCGAGAAGATCGCTTACCAGATCGTGGGCGGACTTCGGTTCTATGATCGCAAGGAAATCAAGGACGTCCTTTGCTACTTCAAGGCGATTCTAAACCCCACCGACTCGATCAGCCTCAAGCGCATCTTGAATGTTCCCGCCCGTGGCATCGGCAAGACCACGATCGACAAGCTTGAGGAGCTGCAGCTCAGGCTTGAGGGTGCG
Source organism: Oligoflexia bacterium (assembly GCA_903858195.1). Classification (GTDB taxonomy): domain Bacteria; phylum Bdellovibrionota; class UBA1018; order UBA1018; family UBA1018; genus CAIOHW01. The sequence goes on from CAIOHW010000015.1 coordinate 1,648, forward strand.
GATTCGAACCTGTGGTCTGCCCTCGGAATGGCCGCGCGAGATCCATCCATCACTTCGGCCGCAACGGCACGAAAGCTTGCCGCTTTTGTAGGCATGATTGAAAAGTTCATGCTCGAGCAGCCGAGGCTCAGGCTCTCCGAACTCTACCATCTGGTGCTCGATGAAACGGGCTATGTCAGGGAGCTTCGCAAGGAGGGGACTGACGAGGCGCTCGCACGGATCGAAAACCTCGAGGAGTTCGACACTCTCCTCCAGGAGTTCGAGGAGGACCTGCTTGGCCCGCTCCCGGTCGAGGACCAGGCGGCGCGCTTTCGGGAGCTGCTTGCCATTTTTCTCGAACAGTCGGCACTGGTCTCCGAGCCCGAGCCCGGAAAAGCCGTCCAGGATCTGGGCCCCTCAGTCAAGCTCATGACCCTCCATTCCTCGAAGGGTCTCGAATTCCCCGTGGTCTTCCTCGTGGGGATGGAAGAAGGGCTTTTTCCCTCGATCAAGGGCTGGGAACCCGAGAGCGAGGAGGACATCGAGGAGGAGCGCCGGCTTTGCTACGTCGGGATCACCCGGGCCCGCGAAATCCTCTACCTCACCCATGCCACCATGCGTCGCATCTGGGGGAACTTCAACTACCAGGAACCAGCACGTTTTCTGGATGAGATTCCCGGGGGGCTGGTGACCTATCGGGATCTCTCGCGGGCGGCGAGGCCCATGGCCGCTCCGGTGCGCAGCGCCAGCTATTTTGATGAGCACGACCAGCGGGACGAGGGCGACTCGATCGAGGGGCGCTGGCTTGAGCACCCTGAGTACGGGCGTGGAAAAATTGTCGCTTCCGAAGGATCGGGGATGGAGATCCGGGTGACCATCGACTTCGCAGGATCCGGGCGTCGCAAGTTCCTCTGGCGCTACGTTTCTGCTTACCTGCGCTGAGGCGGGCAGGTGTATCCTTGGGGCATGAAAAAGCTCCTACTCGTTTCCCTGTTTTCTGTCGTGCTTGCCGGCCAGACCCTTGCCGCCGAACGTGCTTTTCGGATCTACACTGTTGAGATCAACGGCACCAAGTTCTGGCTTCCCTCCACTCTCGTCGTCAAGAAGGGCGACAAGGTCAAGCTCGAGGCTCAGACCCGTCTCGAGGGACAGGCATCAGTGCATGGCCTCACGGTGCCCGACTTCAATGTGCGCGAAGTCATCGACAACAAGTCAAAGGCAGTCGAGTTTGTCGCTGACAAGGCCGGGATCTTTCCCATCACCTGCCACATGCATCCTCCGCATGTCGGGAGCCAGCTCGTGGTGCTCGAGTAGGCGCCGGCATCCCTATGATCGACTCTGAAGGCATCAAGAAGCTCGCGAAGCTGTCTCGAATCCGGGTCTCGCCCGAAGAGGCGGCTGAGTTCCTGCCCCAGCTCGCGGCAGTAATCGGGCATGTCCATTCGCTCGAGAAGGCGGATGCCTCGGCAAGTCCGGGTGCTGGATACGGTCTTCAGGGAGCGACGCCGTTGCGCGGCGATGAGCCTGCGGTTTTGACTCCGGTTGAGGCGACCTCTGAAATCGTTTCGCTCTCGCCAGGGCACATGAACGGTTACTTCGAGGTTCCGCAGGTGGTGCCGCAGTGATCACGCTCTCGTCGATCCATGAGAGCGTGGTGGGCGGAGCTGCAAGCTTCGAGTCCACGCTTGAAAAGCAGCTCGGCACGATCACATCGGGTGCTCGGATCAACGCATTCATCTCAGTCACCGCTGATCGGGCTCGCGAAAGCGCAAGGCGAGCTGACCTGGAGCTGGCGCAGAGTGGTGGAAGAATCCCTGCCTCAAAGCCGCTTCTGGGGATTCCGGTTGCCATCAAGGACAACCTCCAGTGGGCCGGCTCCCGGACCACCTGTGCCTCGAAGATGCTGCAGGAGTACGTCTCTCCCTTCACCGCCACTGCGGTGATGCGACTCGAGGCGGCTGGTGCAGTGATTGTCGGCAAGACCAACCTCGATGAATTTGCGATGGGCGGCTCGGGTGAGCATTCCGCATTCGGCCCCACGCTGAACCCGGCCGACGAAAGTCGCGTTGCGGGCGGCTCGAGCAGCGGCTCGGCTGCAGCAGTGGCGGCGGGAATGGTGCCCGTGGCGCTGGGTTCGGACACAGGCGGCTCAATTCGGCTTCCCGCCTCTTTTTGCGGCATCGTGGGCCTGAAGCCCGGATACGGCCGCGTGAGCCGTTTCGGGCTCGTGGCCTTTGCCTCCTCGCTCGATCAAGTCGGTCCCATGGGTGCCACGGTATCGGATGTCGAAAAGGTGTACCGAGTGATCGAGGGGCATGATCCGCTCGATTCCACGAGCATCGCAGTCCGGGCTCCAATCGAGCACAAAGGTCCCGCCGGGCTGCGGGTCGGAATTCCCGCCGAATTTTTTGCTGAGGGTCTCGACCCGGGGGTTCGTGCCTCGGTCGAGCGCGCACTCGCACGTCTCAAGGAGCAGGGTGCTGTGCTGGTGCCGATCTCGCTTCCCAACGTGCATCATTCGGTGGCCTGCTACTACGTCATTGCCGTGGCCGAGGCATCGAGCAACCTTTCGAGGTTCGATGGCGTGCGCTTTGGGTCCAGGACTGATGCGGCAAGGTCAGCCTCGTCCCTTGAGGAGTTCTATTGCGAGAACCGCTCGCTTTTTGGTCGTGAGGTCAAGAGGCGCATCCTGCTTGGCACATTCGTGCTTTCTTCGGGCTACCACGACGCCTACTACGGTCGAGCCTGTCAGGTGCGCGAACTGATCCGTCAGGACTTCAGCTCCGCCTTTTCAAAAGTGGATTTGATCGCCTCGCCCGTGGCTCCTGCTCCCGCGTTCAAGATCGGTGAGCATTCGCAGAGTCCGCTCCAGATGTACTTGAACGACCTCTACACGATACCTGCAAACCTTGCGGGCCTTCCGGCGCTGAGCGTGCCGGTTGAGCCCCATTCGTCCGGGCTACCCGTTGGATTGCAGCTCATGGCGGCTTCGGGCGGCGAGGATCTGCTTCTCGCGGTGGGTCGAACCCTCGAGGTCACCCGATGAGCTCACCCCAGTTCGAGGCCGTGATCGGACTTGAGGTCCATTGTCAGCTTGCCACCCGCACCAAGATCTTTTGCTCGTGCCCGGCGTCACCTCCTGTCGGACGCAGCGTCTCTGAGGTCGAACCCAACTCATCGATCTGTCCGGTTTGCGCCGGGCATCCGGGCACGCTCCCGGTGCTCAATCGCCGGGTAGTCGAGTTCGCCGTTCGCGCCGGAGTCGCCCTAGGCGCACGCATTCGACTCAAGAGCCGGATGGCTCGTAAAAACTACTTCTACCCGGATTTGCCGAGGGGATACCAGATTTCGCAGCATGAAGAGCCCATCTGCGAGCATGGCTCCCTGACCCTGTCGGATGGGACGCCGGTGCGCATCCGGCGCATTCACCTCGAAGAGGATGCCGGAAAAAGCTCACATGAGTTCGGGCTGACGCTCGTGAACCTCAATCGTGCCGGAGTACCCTTGATCGAGATCGTCACCGAGCCGGATCTGAGGACGCCGGAGCAGGCGGGCGAGTACCTGCGCGAGCTGCACGCTTTGGTGGTTGCACTCGGCATCACGCAGGGAAACCTGCAAGAAGGCAACTTCCGGTGCGATGCCAACATCAGCATGCGCCCCGTGGGAAGGGCCGAGCTCGGCACGCGTGTCGAGATCAAGAATGTCAATTCCTTCCGGTTCATCGAAAAAGCCCTGTATTTTGAGATCTCCCGCCAGATCGCGGTGCTCGAATCGGGCAAGCCTGTCAGGCAGGAAACCCGGCTCTACGACTCCGGGCGAGATCAGACCTTTCCGATGCGCGGCAAGGAGGAGGCCGAGGACTACCGGTACTTTCCTGATCCGGATCTGCTGCCGGTCTGTGTCGAAAGCGCGGAGGTCGAGAAGATCCGAGGCGCGCTCCCGGAGTTGCCGGCACAGAAGCGTTCGCGCTGGGAGTCTGATCTCGGCTTGAGCCCTGCCGATGCGAGGCGCATCGTGCTCGACCCGGATCTTTCAGCTCTCTTCGAGGGTGCCATCGTTCGTACGACCGACCGCGAGGTGGCCTCTGCCATTTCCCATCTGCTCGTGGGCGAGGTTTCGAGGTTGCGAGAGGAATCAGAAGGAAAACCCGGAGCTCTGACTGCAGGTCATCTGGCGGATCTTGGATCCCGGATCTCGCAGGGAGAGCTCTCGAGCACGGCGGCAAAAAAAGTGCTCGGCCTGGCATGGGAGTCGGGCGAGGCGATCGACCGACTGATCGAGCGTGCAGGCCTTCGGCAGGAGAGCGCAGAAGACGCACTGCTTCCGATCGTGGATGCCGTTCTGGCAGCCAATCCGGCTGCCGCTGCCGAACTGAAGGCCGGCAAGGAAAAGGTTTCAGGCTTTCTGATCGGCCAGATGATGAAGCGATCAGGCGGCCGGGCCAATCCCGAGGTGCTTCGGGGTTTGCTCCAGAAACGAATTCAAGGCAATTAGGTAACTCACCATGACACTCCAGAAGAAGCTTGCCGTTGGTTTTGGAATTTCCTTTCTCCTCTTCGTGGCTGCCGCGGCAGCGCTTCCGATGCTGGTGGATGTCGACCAGTATCGCCCTAAGCTCGTTGCGCTTGCCAACCAGCACATCAACGGCAAGCTCGAACTGGGCAAGCTCAAGCTCTCGCTCTGGGGCAGGGTCAGTGTGGCGATCGCGGGCCTTAAGCTCACGGATGCTGCAGGCGCTCCCGTGCTCTCCGTGGACGATGCCCGTTTCGTGATGCCGCTGAGCTCGATTCTCGCCGGATCGCCGCTCTTCACGCTCGAGATGTCACAGCCTTCGATTTCGGTCTCCAAGGGCAGGGATGGTTCACTGAACATCCTATCCCTGGTCAAATCGGGAGAACCCTCCAAGACCCCAAAGCCCGTAGCACCAGCAGAACCGGCAGCGTCCCAGTCAGCTCCCACCGAGGTCGTCCTTCCCGGAATCGCGGCTCGGGCCCGCCTGGGCATTTGGATTCGCAAGGGCAGCCTTTCCTACAACGATGCAGCTCAGGCCACCCAGGCCAAGGTCAGCGGTTTGGATGTCGAGTGGAACAACCTCTCACTGAGCCGGCCAAGCCAGCTCCGGGCCGGGCTCGTGCTCGACACCCAGGTGGCGGACCTGGCCTCGGTGCGCGGCCCCATTGCCATGGAGCTTGACCTCCAGCCTGTCATGGATGCGGGTGTGGTCGGAGCCGTGGCGGGCAGCATGGAGCTCGAAGCCAGCGATCTTGAGATTGCGGCTGCCGGGATGTTTCAGAAGGGCAAGGGGGTTCCGGTCAGGCTCTCGGCCAAGTTCGGTGCCGACCCCACCGAGGTGAGGCTCGATCAACTGACGGCTGTCTTCCATAAGGCAGTGATCGAGGCAACAGGCAGCGTGAAGCTTGCCGGGAGTGAACCTCAGGTTGCCATCAAGGTGTACTCGCGTGAAATTGAACTCAAGCCGTTCGAAGACCTCCTTGCCATGCTCAAGCCGTTCGCCCTGACGGGCGCGGTGAAGCTTCGGGCGCAGCTGGAGGGGCCGTCAAGCGCGCTTCGCTACTCAGGTGGGATGGATGTCGAGCGGGTGGGCTTTTCGATGGAGCAATTCAGGGCTCCTCCCGAGGTCAACGGATCGCTCTCATTCTCCACCGATCGGATCGACTCGTTTGATTTCAAGCTCAACGCACCGGGCTCTGATATCAGGGCGCAGGGAAGCCTCATGGGCTTTCTTTCGCCCCAGCTCATGCTCAAGGTCAGCTCGTCGTCACTTGACCTCGATCGCTGGCTCAACTGGGATGCGGCTCCTCCATCTGCCGGCAAGGCGCCCGAAAAATCGGCCGCTCCCTCGCAGCAGGCGGCCGGGTCCTCCTCGGCCCCCGAGGCTGATGACTTTGACAAGATGCTCGATCCACTGCGCACGAACGCGATCGCCATGGCGCTTCGCGGCCGGGTCGAGGGGAGTTTCAAGTCCATCCGCGCCATGAAAGCCGATATCAGCGATGTCGAGTTTGCTGCCGAGTTCAAGCCGGGGCTTTCGGGTCTCGTCGATCAGGCCCGGCTCAAGGCTTATGACGGATCGATGCAGGCCCGGGCCTCAATCGATCTCAAGCCAGCCTTTCCCACCTATTCATTTTCCGGTCAGCTCAAGGGCCTCAATCTCCAGAAGGCTGTACAGGCGCAGCTCTCCTTCCTGAAAAACACTCTTTTTGGCGACCTATCGGCTTCCATCCAGGGCTCGGGATCCAGCATCGACCCCACGAGGGCGATTTCACGCCTTTCGATGCAGGGTGATTTTTCAGTGACCCGAGCCAGGTTCGCTGCAATCGATATCGGGCGCATCGCCGCCGACGGCATCAATGATGCGCTCGAGAAGGCGGCCCAGAAGGTTCCTGTCCTCAAGGGCAGGCAGGTGGGCAGGTACAAGGGGGGTGAATCCCGTTATCAGGTGATTCGGTCCAAGTTCTCCATGGGATCAGGCCGTTTTTCGGCGCCTGATTTCACTGCTCTGGCCGAAAAGGATGCGGGCCTCGACATGAAGGGATCGCTCAAAGTCGATCTCATCAAGGGTGACCTGGATGCCCGGTTTGAGATCACCGATACCTACAACCTCACCGGTGCGCAGAATTTGGATGCTGAGATCGCCGGACAGCGCATTGAGTCCGTGCTCGCCGAAAAGGGCAAGCCCGTGCGCTTCCCGGTCAGCGTGGGTTGCAAGCTCTCGAGTCCCTGTCCGTCCTACACCGAGCTTCCCGAGCACTTTGGCAAGGTGGTGGCTGCCAACATGGCTCAGGGTGCAGTGGCAGGCGCCAAGACCGAAGTGAAGAAGAAGGTGATGGAGGCGCTCAAGAAGGGCAAGCTTCCGGGCGGGCTCAAGAAGTTCCTGCGCTGAGCACGCCGTATCGCAAGCCGCGAGTGCTGATCGTCACTCTCGTAAACTCGAGCAGCTCAAGCGTACGCCATAGAATCAGCGCTCCTGCGAGCAGCACATCTGCACGTCCCGCTTCCACTCCGGGAAGGGCCTGGCGTTCAGCGGTGCTCCGCCACTTGAGCTCTTCGACTTGACGGTGCAGGTCGCCTCGCGAGAGCACGAGTCCGTCGATTTTAGCCGCATCAAATCGCTCAAGACCTAGAAACCATGCGGCAAGGGTGGTGGCGGTCCCCGCGACAGCGCAGAGCTCGACTCCAGCTGGCGCAGATTTCCGCCAGGCCGGGAGGCCCGAGCCGAGAATGGCCGAGTCGATGGCCTCCTGCGCCTTCCAAAATTCGTCGTCGGTGACCGGGTCAGAGGGAAGATATCGCTCGGTGTAGCGGACGCTTCCCATGTCGACACTCATGCCGCCCGAGGCAAGCCTGAGTTCGGTGCTTCCTCCGCCAATATCAATCACGGCCGTCGTCGAAGGGTCCATGCCGGGAAGCAGGCCGCCCAGATGCGTAAACCTTGCCTCGTCTGCGCCCGAGAGCAGCCGGAAACGGAATCCCGTCTCTGCTTGAACGCGCCCAAAGAACTCCTCGCGGTTGGACGAATCCCTCGAGCCGCTCGTGGCAACCGCCACGGTTTGGGCAGGATCCCCCCCGGCCTCGTGGAGCGCCGTGGAGTAGCGCTTCAGACAGTCGAGAGTGCGCTGCATTGCGCCGTCGGTGAACTTGCGATTCTTGTCCACTCCTTCGCCCAGACGCACGACGGTCGCGTGGTCGGAGATGACCTCGAGTGGGGACTTGCTCCCTTCGCGCCGCGCCACGAGCATCAGGCAGGTGTTGGTGCCGAGGTCGATGGAGCTGAGTACAGGCGCTTTGGAAGTCATGTGGCTGTCATACTGCATTTTTTTGCCGATTTAAAAGCCGTAGTCCCACCCGGTATCATGGCTGAAGGGGGGATTCGACAGATGCACTCCAGGTCACTCTGTTCTCTGCAGGTCATCGCCTGTGTGTCGGGGCTCGTGGCGGCTTCGGCATGTTCGAGCATGCCGGGGCTGAGCAGCGAGGGTGTGCATGATCGCTATGCGGGAGAAAGCTGGTCGGTGGTGGTGCGGGCCGGCGAGACCCCGATCGACGAGGTCGAAATCCGCGGACTGATCCCAAGGAGAGTGATCACAGCATCCGGCTCTGCCATCCAGCAGCAATCGGATGGATCCTTTGAGATTGACGTGATGAAGGTCGCCTCATCGCTGGCCGACGAGGGTGAGGCTGAGCTGGCCGGAACCCTGCGCAGGCGCGGAATCAGGCGAATCGTATTGGATTGGGTGGGGGATGTCGCGCTTCGCGTGCGTCTGGACAATGATCCGGAGTCAGCGCTGGTGCTGAACCGGGAGCGGGGACAGGATGAACAGGGCTCGAGGAGACTTCCGGCAGGAAGTCCGTCCAGTTCGACGGACCTCCTGCCCTTCGATAGGTTCAGCCCGACTCGATATTAGGAAAAGTGCGCCCGAAGCGATCGGCCCAGCTCCGGATCCCGGGCGGCCAGACGCCTGAGCAGAGATTCCCGGAAGGCCGGATCGGCTGCGGCAAGCATTTCGACCACCTGCTGGTACCCATTCACCGGAATCTTCTTCTCGCCATCCGGCGCCTGCTCCTGGGCCTGATCGGGTGCCGGCGCGGGGGACCTTGCGGGCTCGATGCGGCTTTGGGTTCGTGAGTAGTTGTTTTCGCGATAGTTGGCCATTTTCTGCTCCTTCTTCTTCTCGGGCTGGGTCTCGGTTTTCAACTTCGGGTGACCTTGCTGCGCTCCGCAGCCTTGGCCTGTTCATGCAGGGCCTGGGTGGATCGCTGGAGCTCCTTGCGTAGCCGCTCCAGCTGTTCCTCCGAGTGCTTTCGGTAGTCATCCAACTTTTCTTGGTAGGAGGACTTCAGGCGGGCCAATTCCTGCTCCTTGGCCGCCCTGGTTTCTTCGATTTTCGACTCTCCGGTTTCACGGGCCGAACGGAGTCTTTCTTCGAGGCGCTCGGCCTCGCTCGAGATCTGCACTTCGTAGTCCTGGCGCAATTTCTCGGATCGGTAGGCGTGCTCCTCGATCGTACGTTGGAGCTCTTCCGACTGCTTGTCCTTGATCTGTTCCATTTCGATCTGGTGCCGCTGCTCGGCCAGCGCGCGGTGATTGCGCATCCGGATCTCATCGGTCGAGCCGCTTTTGAGGTCACTCAAGGCCATTTGCCGCCCCCACACCCAAGTGTCGCACGAAAGGAGATGGCCGCTAGCGGGCAAAAGTTGCCGCTCTGGCACCGCTTGCCAAGCGGATGCAGCGGGGTTAGTTTTTTGACATGCCTCAGGCCAGCAGACCCAACAATAAGACGACGCTCGAGTTCGACCTTTTGGGCGAAAAGCTCCAGGTCACCGCTTCGGAGGATCCGGAGATCGTCAATGAGGTTGCGGCCCTCGTAAAGCTCAGGTTGCAGGAGTCGCGTCGCAGGCTGTCACAGAAAAATGCCCAGCCCGCCCGCCATAACGTGCTTCTCCTCGCATTGCTGGATCTTGCGGAGGAGTACGTGAAGTCCAAGCAACGCACCCTCGCACACCGCTCGAAGATCAGTTCCAAGCTCGCAGAGATCCGGGCCCAGCTCGACCGGGCCGAAGGCCGTGCGTGAGCTGAAGGCCTCCGAACTCAGGCAGCGCCTCCAGTCCTGGCGCAAGGGGCTTTCGATCACCGAACGCCGTTCAATCGCGGAACGTGTCGACGAGCGAGTGCTCCAATGGTTCCAGCAGGAGATCCTGCATTCAGCCCCCGGCATGGTCTGGGGGTTCTACCGCCCGCTCCCATGGGAGTGGGATCTTCCCAGGCTCCAGTGGTGGCTTCTGCGACGCAGAGTCGGTCTTGCGTTCCCCCGAATCGAAGGTGAGAGTCTCGGCTGGCATCTGGCCGATCCTGCACGCCCAGGCGACTGGAACGCGAATTTCAGGCTCTCCAGCCTGCAGGAGCCCCGGGCTGATCTTCCAAGGGTTGACCCGCAGCAGCTTCAGGGCGTAATCGTTCCAGGCGTCGCGTTCAGCCTGCTGGGTGAGCGGATGGGCACTGGGGGCGGGTACTACGACCGCTTCTTGTCGGCACATCCCGCGCCCATCCGGATCGCCGTGGCCGCCGAGGAGCAGGTGTTTCCCACGCTTCCCGAGCAGCGGCCCGATGAGCCCCGGATGGGCTGGTTGTTCACGGAACGTCGGATGGTCCGCTTTGCCTGATGGGTGCGACTTTATGAAGATCCTCTATTTTGGTGATGTTTTCGGTCGGCCCGGCCGCGAGGCGGTCAAGGCCGCCATGAAGAAGTGGGTTGAGCCCGAGGCGATCGACTTCACCATCGTCAACGGCGAGAACTTTGCCCATGGTTATGGGCTTCTGCCCGAGCAGGCGCAGGAGTTTTTCGACCTGGGAGTCGATGTCATCACCACCGGCAACCACGTCTGGGACCAGAAGCAGATCATTCCCTATCTCTCGACGAGCACCCGCCTGCTCAGGCCCGCCAACTACCCAGACCACCCTTCCTACCGCGTGCCCGGTCGCGGCTCCTGCGTGGTCCAGTCCCGCAGGCAGCCGTCACTCCGATTGGGCGTGATTCAGGTGATGGGACGCGTCTTCATGCCGAGCCTCGATTGTCCGTTTCGCAGTGCAGATGCCGAGCTTGAACGCCTCGAAAAGGCCGGCATCGAGAATATTTTCGTCGACTTCCATGGCGAGGCCACTTCCGAGAAGCAGGCGTTTGCCCACTACATGGACGGAAGAGTGGGTGCCGTGGTGGGAAGCCACTCCCATGTGCAGACTGCCGACGAGCGCATCCTGCCGAGGGGCACGGCTGCCATCACGGATGTCGGGATGTGTGGTTGCTTTGATTCGGTGATCGGCGTGAAAAAGGAGCTTTCGATCCAGAAGTTCCTGACCCAGCGATCGGTCAAGTATGAACCTGCCGACGGTCCTGGGGGCTATGGAGCCGTGATCATTGAGCTGGATTCGGGCTCGGGCAGGGCCCGTTCGATTCGCAGGCTTCGGGAGACGGTGATCCAGAGTTGAGTCTGGAAAGCACCTTCTTGCACGATCCCGTGCCGCAGTTGCCCTCGTTGCAGGACTGCCCGCCACACTGGGAGGCGGACTCATAGACCCAGTCCCTCCGGACCGAGTTGATCAGGGAAAGGGCAGTCTCGAGATTTGCAGCCTCGCTGCTTCCCAGTAGCTCTCCCGTCGTGTGGCGGATCACGAAAACCGAGAAGGACTGCGAGCCGGGAATGGGGCTCACCCCTCCCATGAGTTCTTCATCAATCAGGAAGCCCTTGAGGTGGTTTTCGGGGGTGAGCTGGTGTTCCGGGAGCGACATATCGTCATTTAACCGGCACACGATCCGCTTGAGTAGCCAAAAGTGCGCTTGCCAATCTGCGATGCGCAGACTATTGCCTTCTACATCAAGTCGGTGGGCCTGTAGCTCAGTTGGTAGAGCGCGTGCTTTGCAAGCACGATGTCATCGGTTCGAATCCGTTCAGGTCCACCATTTTTTCTCCATCCCAGCCGGCCATTCGCAGTTAAACTCTTGTCCATGTCGTTTCAGATGCGTTCGCTGCCTGCGCTCGGCCTGGTGCTGGTCCTGCTGCTCGTTTGCATGAGCCCCGCTCGTGCGGGGCTTGGCGAGGTTCCTGCTGATTTCGCCCATGAGGTGCTGGCTGATCCCACCCCCATGGTATTCGCCCCTTTCACGGTAAAAGAGTCTGATTTCTCCGCCGAATGGCAATCCGATTCAACCGGGAGCACGGGGGCCTCCCTTGGCCTTGAGGCCGAGCTGGTATCGAACTCGGTACAGTGGGTGAGGGTGGCGCAGTACCTTTTGGCGCCTCGAGCCCGGATCCGAATCACTGCACCCGAGGGAAGCTCTCCCTGGGAGTCGATCTCAGTCCGTGGTGCAGGAGCAGTCGAGAATTCAGGAGCGGGTTCGGTCCTCGAGTTTCCCGCAGCCTTGGCCGCGCGAGAGTCCAGCACCCTCGAGGTCAGCGTCCGCCGCGCGGGTAAGGTCCGAAAGCATCGCCTTTATCTCGCGTATCGAGGCAAGCCCGGCGCCTATGTCGATCCGAGCTGTTCGGCTTTCATTCCGGAGCTTTCCGGCATTGAGGGATTGGGGGCCGGACAGTGGGCCTATCTGGGCTGTCGAACCGTGCGAACCCGGCAGGGGCTCTCGGATATCCCGGCTGTCGAGCTTTTCCTGCACTGGGTGGGAGCCAAGGGGCCGATCCGCATCAACGGCATGGAGGCCGATCCCTCCTCACCGGGCGTGTGGGTCAACCGCATGGGACCCCGGCACTCCCGGTTTGAATTTTCCGATGCCTCCGGAAGCCGTTTCACGGCAAGTTTTTACATTCCCCCGAAGCTCTCCTATGCGAGCCTCGGGCTCGGAATCGGACCCTACGGGTTCCACT
>CAIOHW010000016.1 GCA_903858195.1 Oligoflexia bacterium
ATCTTTTTCGACTCTTCGCGTGTGAGCGCAACTTTTGACTCAAACTTCACACCGGTTTTTTCGGCGATTCGGTCAATCAGGATTCGGTAGAGTCGGTTCATCCCCGGGTCGTTAAACTGAGATGCGATCGTACCTACGACCGGAAGGTCCTCGTCGGTCTTGCCCGGGCCAGTATCAAAGAGCTTGTGGTTGCGCCGGTACTGCTTGCGAACATCCCGAAGGGCGTCCTGGCCGCCGCGCTTGTCGAATTTGTTGAGGGCAACGACATCGGCAAAATCGAGCATGTCGATCTTTTCAAGCTGGCTTGCTGCCCCATACTCCGGGGTCATGACATAGAGCGAGAGGTTGGAATGCTCGGTGATCTCGGTGTCACTCTGACCGATGCCTGAGGTTTCGAGCACGATCAGGTCGAAGCCCGCCGCTTGGGCGATCGTCACTGCTTCTTTGACGTACTTGGAGAGAGCCAGGTTTGCCTGCCGGGTGGCAAGCGAGCGCATGTAGACTGCCGGATGATGAATCGAGTTCATCCGGATGCGATCGCCGAGCAGCGCTCCGCCGGTCTTGCGCTTGGAGGGGTCGACCGAGATCACTGCAATCTTGCGGTCAAAGTCGGTGGTGAATCGCCGCACGAACTCGTCTACGAGCGAGGACTTGCCTGCTCCACCCGTCCCCGTGATTCCAAGTACCGGAGCCTTGGCCTTGCGCTCGGAAGCCAGCGCATGGATTCGAGCCAGAAGCTTCGTGTTCTGCTCAGGCGCGTTTTCGGCAGCCGAGATGAGCCTTGCGATCGTGACCGAGTCCTGTGTGCGGAGTTTGGCAAGGAGCTCTTCCTGCTTGGGGCCTTCCTGCGGGAGTCCGGTGCCGGTTGGGAAGTCGGACTTTTCGAGGAGGTCGTTGATCATCCCCTGAAGGCCCATCGCACGACCGTCGTCGGGCGAGTAGATGCGGGTGACGCCTGCCCGGTGCAGCTCTTCGATCTCTTGAGGGAGGATCACGCCGCCGCCGCCGCCAAAGATCTTGATGTGGCCGCAGCCGCGCTCACGCAGCAGCTCGACCATGTACTTGAAGTACTCGTTGTGACCGCCCTGATAGGAGGTCATGGCAATGGCCTGAGCGTCTTCTTGGATCGCGCAGTCGACCACTTCGGCCACCGAGCGGTTGTGGCCCAGATGGATGACCTCGGCGCCGGAGGCTTGGAGGATGCGACGCATGATGTTAATGGCAGCGTCGTGGCCGTCGAAAAGCGAGGCAGCAGTCACGATCCGCACCTTGTTTCGGGGCATATAGGCCTGGGGCTCTTGCATGGCGTCTGACTTACCAAAAAACGGTTCAAAAAGCCGTAAAGACTCGGCCGAAGACCTGCACGAGCAGGCCTGTCAGCGTGGGGAGCATCTTTACTTGGATCCGGAGCTCGGGCTTTGGGTGACCACCCGGGTGGCGCACCTGGAACGGGGCTATTGCTGCAAGAACGGTTGCCGGCATTGCCCCTATCGGGACTAGCGCTTCAGAAACGCCTGCAGCCGATTCGGGTAGTCGGTGATGATCCCGTCCACACCCCATTGCTTCAGGCGCTCGAAGGTGTCTACGGAGTTGGCCGTCCACGGAATCACGCGGATCCCGGCCTTTTGAAGGGCCTTCACGTCTGCCTCAACCAGCCATTCGTGGTTGGGCGACAGGATTCGGGCCCCCACCTGCTTGGCCATGGCCACAAGGGACTGGGGCGCGCCTTCGGGCCGAAACTCGACGAGGGCCGCGAGCTCAAGATTGCGCTCGAGTCTGCGCACCTCTTCGAGGGTGCGAAAGTCAAAGGACTGCACCACGGATCGATTGAGCATCCGATGCCTGCGCAGTGCCCCGACCAGGAGTTCCGCAAACCGGGCGGGGGGAGGCGAAAGCGTGGGTTCGGTGGGTTCGCTCTTGGTTTCGATGTTGAAACGCACCCTGCGGGCCCATGGGTTGGGGTGGGCTTTGATCCATTCAAAAAACTCATCCAGAGTTGGAATCTTCGTCCCGGGGACCGGAACCTGCTCTTCAAAGCGCGGGTTCTTGAAGCCCCCGCAGTCGATCTGCTTGAGCTCGGCGAGCGTGAGCTCCATGAGAGCAGCCCCGGGCCTGCCGCTGCAGATGAGGGGGTTGATGCGCTGATCGTGGTAGATGACGACTTTTTCGTCTTTTGAGACTCCGAGATCGAGCTCGATCACATCGACCTTTTGCTCGAGTGCATATTCGAAGGCGGGAATCGTATTCTCGGGCCACATTCCCCGCGCGCCACGATGGCCCTGCACCTCGAACCTGGAGCAGGCTGAAGACAGGAGCAGGATTAGAAGTACGGGGAGTATCGACTTCAAGCGCGCTCTTTGTGCCGGTGGGTGGGCCAATTGGATCGGCCCATGTGCCAGGTCCAATAGGTGCAAAACACCGAGATCACAGCCAGAGCGTAAAAAACCTCGCGCCAGCCGGCACGATCCGCCATCACGCCCGCACCCCATGAGGCCACGGCGCCACCGATGTAGCCCACGCCGTCGATGATGCCCGTGCAGGTGCCGATCGCGCGTGCACCCACCAGATCCAGTGCCATGGCACCGGCCGAAAGCGAGTAGGGGCCGTACATCAAAAAGCCCGAGAGCCCGAGCAGTACGACAATGCCCGTGCGTGATGCCTCGGTCTGCATCGGGATGAGAAGTGCGATGCCCAGCATGCAGCCCACAAGCCCTGCCAACATGAGGGTCATCATCCCCGTGCGGTTGCCGTCGCGCGAGAAACGGTCGGTATACCAGCCAATGAAAATCGTGCCGAGGCACCCCATGAGCGGAAAAACCGCGGAGGACAAGGCCGCCTTGACGTTGCCCAAGCCCAGGTCAACGAGGATCTTGGGCGTCCAGTACATGAACGTGCTTCTAAGCAGGTGCGCCACAAAGCTGAACACCACGATCTGCCTGAAAAGCCTGACACGAATCAGCGTGGCAAAGATCTCGCGAAAACCCAGATGCGTCTCGTTTTCATGCGAGAGCGACTCGAGCGTGGGCTTGCGCGCGCCCAGGCTTCCAAAGCGTACGCCCGGCACCACGTGCGCAGGTGATTCTTTTGAGGCAAGCCACGCCCAGACCAGTACCCCGGTCACCACGAGAGCCGGAATCGTGAAAAGTTTTCCCCAGCCCATGCCAAGCGAGATGAGCCAGCCGGCAAAAAGGGCAGCAGCCACCCCGCCAAACTGGAAGTTGATGCTGATCAGCCCCATGACCGTGCCGGTGCGCTCAGGCTCGTACCAGATTCCGATCGTCTTCATGATTCCGCCCCAGCCCATGGAGAGGAAGTAGCGGCACAGGCTCCAAATCACCGTGAACCACAGGATGCCGGGGTTCAGCGGAAAGAGCAGGTTGAAGACAATCGCACCGGCCATGCCGACGAGAAAGACGGTCTTGCCGCCCAGCTTGTCGGCAAGCGGGCCGGTGGTGAACTTGCCCACCGAGTACATGACTTCTGAGACCGTGAGGATGATGGCGAGATCCGTGTTCGAATAGCCCAGCTCCTGGCTCAAAAGCGGCATGGCGACCGAAAGGTTGCCGCGCACGAGGTAATAGCCCACGTAGCCAAGCAGCATCACCCAGAAGGTCGAAAGCCTCCAGCGCGAGAGCCGGAGCGCCTCTTCGGGTGTGGGATTTCTGAGCGTTGGGTTTCCGGGCGCGCTCACTTGCGGGCCATTTCCATGAGTTCAGCGGCGTTCTCCAGGCTCTTCCGGGTCAGAACCGGCCCACCCAGCATCCGGGCAAGCTCCTCCTGCCGAAGCTTCTTGTCGCTTGCGGCAAGGCTCACGATCTCAGTCATCGTGCGCTTGCCCTGTGCGCTCTTTCGCACCACGAGGTGATGGTCGGCAAACGAGGCCACCTGCGGCAGGTGCGTGATGCAGATGACTTGATTGTGCGAGGCCACACTCTTGAGCTTTCGTCCGACTTGAAACGCAGTTTGGCCGCCCATTCCCGCATCGATTTCATCAAACAGATAGACGCCGATGCCTCCACGGTCGGCAATCACCCGGCGGATGGCAAGCATGAGGCGTGAGAGCTCGCCGCCTGATGCGATCTTGCCGAGCGGACGTGCCGTCTCGCCGCGGTTGGTCTGAACCACGAACTGGATCTGGTCCGCACCCGATGCCGAGCAGGCAGCGAGGTCCCCGGCGATTGAGACGAGCTCGATGGCAAAGCGGGCATCCCCCATGTTGAGCTCACGAAGCTCGACGGTCACGGCATCGGCAAGCCTGCCGCTCACCTTGGTGCGTGCATCCGAGAGCTTCGCGCACAGGGCCTTGAGCTGGGTTGCCGATTTTTCGAGGCTCGCTTCGATCTCGCCGAGGCGCTGCTCGCTGTGGGTCAGGGAATCGAATTCAGATTCGAGCTCCGAGAGCTGCGAGAGCATGGTTTCGACACTCTCCCCGTACTTGCGGCGAAGATCAGCAATGAGCGAAAGGCGCTCCTGCACCTGCTCGAGCCTGGCCGGATCGAGATCGACGGACTTGGCATAGCGGTTGAGTGACAGGCTGACTTCTTCGACCTCAGCCAGGGCCCGTTCGAGACCCTCGACCAGGGGGCGCGCGCGCTCGTCAGCCGAAACCAGGGTGCCAAGCCTCTGGATGGCCATCTGCAGGGTTTGGAGCGTGTTTCCGTCCTCTGACTCTTCGATCAGGACGCGGGCCTGTTCGATGGCCTGAAGGCGAACTTGTGCCGATTGAAGCAGGGTCTTTTCCTGCTGGAGCTTGGAGTCCTCGCCCGGGGCAAGGCCTGCTGTCCGGAGCTCGTCGATCTGGAAGCGCAGGAAGTCGAGGCGCTTGAGGCGCGCCGACTCGTCCTGCGAGAGCTTTTCGGCTTCGGCCTTGAGCGCCCGCACTTCAGCATATGCGGCCGAAACGGCGTCGCGCTGTTTCATGAGGTTTCCATAACGATCGAGCAGATCGAGCTGGGTTGCGGGCTTGATCAGTGACTGGTGCTCATGCTGGCTGCAGAGGTCGACCAGCCCTTCGCAAAGGGCTTGGAGGTTGCCCAGCGTGGCAAGCTCGCCATTGATCAGGATGCGATGCCTGCCCGAGCGGTTGACCGTGCGCTTGATCAGTAGCTCGGCGGGTGCCTCGTCGCCCTGTTCGCAGAGGCCAAGCTCCACGAGCCGTGCCCGGATTCCGGGCAGGCGTTCCAGATTAAAGACCCCTTCGACCACGGCTTCGTCGCAGCCCGTTCGCACCAGTTCGGTGCTTGCGCGTGAACCCAGCAGGAGCGAGATCGCCTCGATCACGATCGATTTTCCCGCGCCGGTCTCGCCTGAAAGGATGTTCAGGCCCTGCGCGAAGTCGACTTCGGCCTGATCGATGACGGCCAGATTTCGGATCTTGAGCGTTTCAAGCATCGGACTACTCCCCCGTGCGCATCTGCCAGATGCAAAAAGCAGGGACGAGCTAGTCGCGCATGCCGAACTTGAGCTTCTCCCTGAGCAGGCTGAAGTAATCGCGATCGGGCGAGCAAATCAACTGCAGGAAGTGCTTTCTGAAGCGCCGGACCGTGACCACATCGCCCTCCTTGAGGTCGATGGCGTCCTGCCCATCGAGGGTCAATAGGACGTGCCCGGGCCTATGCTGAAGGTGCATCTCGATGACCGAGTCGTCGGCCACCACCAGTGGCCGCTGGGTCAGGGAATGGGGGCAAATAGCTGTAATCACTAGGGCCGGGAGGGAGGGCTCGAGGATCGGGCCCCCGGCCGCAAGCGAATAGGCGGTTGAGCCCGTGGGGGTGCCCACGATGACCCCGTCAGCCCGGATCCGGGTCACTTCCTGGCCGTTGATCCGGATGTCGATGCCGATGATACGAGCGATGGCTCCCTTGGAGATCACGGCATCGTTGACCACCGGGCCCTGAAAGACGACCTTGCGCTTTCGGGTGACGGTCACCTCGAGCAGGGCCCGCCTGCTGATGATGGGGGACTTGCCCTTTCCCACCCCTGCCAGGATCGCCGCCAGCGTAGTGAAGGCCTCGCTCTTTTTGATCTCGGTCAGAAAGCCCAGCTGCCCCATGTTGATCCCGAGGACCGGGACGCTTCGGCCCTTCATGAGGCGCGCGATGCTCAAAAACGTGCCGTCTCCGCCCAGCACCACGATCAGATCGCAGGATTCAACCAGCCGGGGCTTGGCGACAAATTTGACCTTTTTCAGGGCCGAAGCCGTGAGCCGTTTCATGCCCGCGGCAAGCTCGCGGCTCTCGGTGGCAACCTCTTCGGCAAAACACACCGAGCGGGCGGGGGATTCCAGTACCTTGAGGGCGAGCTGGAGGGCCAGCTCGGCCGCCTCGGGGTGATGGTGCTTGACGACAAAGCCCACTTTCTTGAAGGTCATGGCGGCTAGGATATTCAATCCCCGGGGTTTTGGGGAGGGCCGTTTTAGTTGGAGGGCGTGGCCATGACCAATCTGTTTGAGCACGCGGCGGAGAGCGACTCTCTGGATCTCGCCCCTCTGGCCCATCGCATGCGTCCCGAGAGCCTCGAGGGCTGGCTCGGACATGAGCACCTGATCGGGCCCGGAAAGCCGCTTCGCCAGTGGATCGACTCCGATCGCCTGCCGTCGCTTGTGCTCTGGGGGCCTCCGGGCTGCGGCAAGACGACTCTGGCGCGCCTGATGGCCCGCC
This sequence comes from Oligoflexia bacterium, assembly GCA_903858195.1. Classification (GTDB taxonomy): domain Bacteria; phylum Bdellovibrionota; class UBA1018; order UBA1018; family UBA1018; genus CAIOHW01. The sequence goes on from CAIOHW010000016.1 coordinate 6,660, forward strand.
ACACAAGGGCACATTTTGTGAGCTTGAGCGCGATCAGCTCGGGCTCAAAAGAGCTTAAGCAGGTGGGCGAAGAAGCGCGTGCGACGCTCGCCATGTCGAGGCGAAAGACCCTGGTCTTTGTCGATGAGATTCATCGCTTCAATAAGGCGCAGCAGGATGTGCTTCTGCCTTATGTCGAGAGTGGCGCAATCACCCTGATCGGCGCCACGACCGAGAATCCGTCGTTTGAGCTCAACTCGGCCCTTCTGTCGCGCGTGCGGGTGATCCGGCTTGAGCGCGTACCCGAGAAGGCGCTGGTCGATCTGCTGGGACGGGCGCTCATCGATGCCCGGCACGGACTGGGCGGCCGCCTCAGGCTTGAGAATGAGGCGCTGGTCTACATCGCAAGAATGGCCGAGGGCGATGCACGGCGTGCGCTCACGGCACTCGAGAGTGTCGCCATGGTGGCGCAGGCATCGTCACTCTCGCTCGAAGAGGTCGTGCGAATCCTCTCGGACGGAAGCTCGCTTGCCCGCCAGCCCATTCCCTATGACAAGGACGGCGACGAGCACCATAACGTGGTGAGCGCCTTCATCAAGAGCATCCGCGGCAGCGATCCGCATGCCGGGCTTTATTACCTCGCCCGGATGCTGGAAGGGGGAGAGAGTCCGCTCTTCATTTGCCGGCGCCTCGTCGTACTGGCATCAGAAGATGTGGGTAATGCTGATCCGCGCGCGCTGCAGATCGCGCTTGCCGCCAAGGACGCTGTCGATTTCGTTGGGATGCCCGAGGCACGAATCAACCTCGCGCAGGCGGTGACTTATCTGGCGATGGCACCCAAGAGCAATGCCTCGTACGCGGGCATCAACGCGGCGTTGGCAGAAGTGCGCACGTCAGGAGCTCTGCCCGTACCCGTGAACCTCCGAAACAACGGCACCGAAAAGGGCTACAGGTACGATCACGATTCGCCCGAGGGTCATGTCCCGCAACGCCACCTTCCGGTGGACCTCCTGGGCAGGCGTTTTTACGCTCCCAAGGACGTCGGGCTTGAAAAGCAGCTCCGCGAAAAGCTCGACCGGCTCAACCCCGGCTTTGACTAGGCTTTTGCCCTAGAGGGTCGGAACCAGGCTCAAGGGTGCGACCGCCGCAGGGCGAGCCATCTTGAGGGTGTGCTGGATCCAAGAGCGCATGAGCAGGGCTCCCTGCTCGAGCTGCTTGAACGAAAGCATCGTTTCCTTGCTGATATCTGCGATTTGGTCGCCCTCGAGATTGTGCAGCATCACCGTGAGCATGGTGGAAAACAGGCCGAGGTTCTGGTCAGCAGCCGCAAGCCTTTCGATGAGCTTCTGGAGCTCCAGGAGTTTGCGCCCCATGGTCTCGAGCTCCTGACGGTCAGAGACGCTCATGAGCTTGTCTGACTTGAGTCCCTCGCTCTTGGACTGGAACTGTTCGGCCGTGCGCAGGGCTTCGGAGCACACTCGTGCCAGGACCCCTGATGACTCGTTGAGGACTCTCAGGTCCTGGAGCAGCTGCGGGCGGATGGTGTTCCGGTCAAGCTCCGAACCCACGGGTGCGGTCCAGCCACAATACCATTGCCTTGCGATCTGCGCGTGGACCAGCGCCAGCCACTCGGCCATCTCCATGGCCTTGGGCACCTCGCGATCGTACGAAACACCACCTCCCTCTTCTCCTGGGCGAATCCGGGCGCGCCGGAGTTCCGTCCACTCAGAGAGGCTTGCAAAGCCGAGCCGCGAGAGATGCTGTGAGAAGTCCCAGTTGTGCCTGTGGGTCTTCTCGTACTGACCGAATGACCAGGCTGCATAGACGGCCTCGGGGGCCAGAGGCACCTTGGGGTCAGTGGTCGAAAGCAGCAGGTGATTGTTGCCGTAGGCTGCCTGGATCCACGAGGGATCTTTTTCGTTCGAGAGCTGCAGCACCCGCGTGCCGACCAGGCTTGCAAGCTGGGCAGGCAGGTGGGTGCAGGTGATGATCCACTTGCACTGCGAGGCCACATCGATCCAAAGCTCGGCGTCGGTCTCGCCCACGAGATTGATGAGGCGCCTCGGGTCGAGGCCCTGGTGGGCTGCGACCTGGGTGATCTCACGTCCCAGTGCGCGACGGCTCTCATCGCCCAGCAGTGCGATCTGCACCTCGGGGTGTCGCTCAAGAGCATTTTTGATGATTCGCGTCCACTCGGAGGCCTTGAACATC
>CAIOHW010000017.1 GCA_903858195.1 Oligoflexia bacterium
GTCTCCCTCGCCATCGACGGTCAGCTGCGAGAATCCCGACGGGCTTCCGGATGGTCCGGGAGAGGGCGGATTAATGGCAAGCTGCGCGATTTGCTCCTCACTTGGGATTCGGATCGTAATTTCAGATGCTTCCAAAAGTTGATCCGCGGCAATCATCGGGATTGGGGTGGGCGACACGGCAGGCAGAATTGGAGCACCGCCGCCGATCAGGTCGGGAAAAGCCGCAGCCTCGAAGGGTTCTTTGGAGATCAGCTGCTTGAGGCTGATTTCACTCGGTGGGGTTTGTCCGGGGTAAGCGGATTCGAGAATCTTTTGATGGTCCGTATCGTTTAGATTCGTGCGAGGAATGATCACTTTTCCAGTGAGGCTCAGGGTCTGCCAGGCCGGGGCCCACCCGCCATCAATAGGGTACGGCATATTTCCCATGATTGGTGTGGCAATGCCGCCTGTCGTGTTTCCCAAAAAGTGGGCCTCACCGTATCCGAAGGTCGTGATCAGGTTGCTGTCGATCTTGCTGTGGCAGACGATGCAGCCCGCGCCTTTCACAAAGAGCGACGGCCTCAGCCTTTCAAGCACGCCCAGGCCCGAAACCTTCACGGCGTAATTGGCCTTCATGCACGCCGGCCCTGAGCTCAGTCCTAAGATGACTCCGACGACAATCCTGAGAATTCGAAACCCCATCTCAAAAGAGTAGGGTGGCGACTCCAGTCAGTGAAGTTGTGTCACTGCAGACACACTGCGAGTGCGAGCCTACTCGTCGTGGCGGTCAAGCGCCTTGAGGCGGATGTCGCACTTGCCGCCAAAGGCGTGCGCAGGCGCCCTTGCGGTCGGGGCCTGCTCAAACATTCGGCGAAGGCCAGGCAGGTTGGCGCGAATCATCTCGCGCACCTGCGAGCCCGAGGGGCTGTGCGAAAAGCCCAGCTCAAAGAGCAGCGACCAGATGCCGTGCTTCCAGTAGGCGTAGTCTTCAAAGGTGCCGTCGGCGGCGTAGACCACTTCGGTGGAGTTTCCGATCTGGTACTTGCTCTCGATCGTGGCGGCAGAAGCGAGCTTTTGAAAATCCGAGTCGTAGGGAGTCGAGAGGTCGTGCGAGCTCAGGCCCCAGGGCCAGACCACTGCCGGGAAGTAGGTGTGAAGCGTTGCCGAGGCAACGATGTTCTGGCGCTCGATGAACTCGGCAAGCGCGCGCGTGGACTGGAGCGTGAAGGGGCCTTCGGTGCCGCAGGGGCCGGGGTAGTTGCGGTTCGGGTCCCAGGTGCGGCCGCGGGCGGATTCGCGGCGCTCGCGCGAGTTGTATCCGCTGATGTTGAGTACGGGGATGACAAAGAGGGTTTGTCCGTCGATGGGCCGGAGGGCGAGGTCTTCGGCAAAGGCGAGTGCGACCTCGGTCGAGCCGTATTCGTTTCCGTGGTGGGTGGCCACCACGAGGTTTTGCACGGCACCGCTTCCCACTTTGAGTCCCCGGATCGTCTCGCCCGAGTCCGATGCGCCCAGTTCAAAGAGGCTTGCGTTGGCGGGGTGTGCGGCTGCGATGCGCGTGAGCTCGCGGGTGATGTCCGAGTAGCTCTGGGTGGCCCAGGCCGCCTTGGCTTCAGGGGATCCGAGGGCGATTCCGAGGGCGACGACGGCAAGCAGTGGAGCTGGCGAGATCTTCTTCATGCCGACACTGTA
>CAIOHW010000018.1 GCA_903858195.1 Oligoflexia bacterium
TCTCAGCACGAAAGAATTGCATGTACGAAGAAGGCTAGCCTCAAAGCCCAGGGCTTTCAACCGGCTCAGTCCGTCTTCTTGCGACCATCGATCATGCCCATCCAAGCCCGCGTGCGGTGACTGATCGACTCATGCACGAGCCCTGCGAGATGGGCGCCGACAAGCACCATGAGGCCATTGGCGATGAACTCATGGAGCTCTTCGAGCCCTTCTGAGCCAAAAAACGCTTCCCACTCCAGCATCCAGCCCGTGAGTCCCAGTCCGAGCACACAAGCCCACATCCCGAGCATCACCGGACTTGCCAGGGGGGAGTGGCCGCGCGTGAGCGAAAGCGGCTCCCGGCGATAGAGCTTTGTGACCTCACCTGGGATTGAGCCCAGCGCCTTGAACATCGAGCCAAGCCTGAGTTCGGGCCTCTTGGCGATCACTCCTGCAAGCAGGCGCACGAAAACCAGTGCCGAAGCGCCATAGCCCACGAGGCGGTGGAGCTCCTCGCCTTCGTCCGAAAGCCAGAAGTTGTAGACACAGGCCCCGGCAACCCCCCAATGGATGAGGCGTACCCAGAAGGGCCACACGCGGGGAAGCTCGCGGCTCAGTGGGAAATCTCCTTCACGATGTCGCCCGTCTTGGTGTCGAAGTAGATCTCGACCTTCTGGCCCGCCGGGTTCCAGCCGTACATCTCGTAGCAGTTGCCTGAGACCTTGAAGACCTTGATCCGGTACTTCTGGTCGGTTAGGCGCTGTTTGAAGGTCTCCTCGGGGATCCACTCGGCTCTCGGATGTGCCGTGCACTGGGCATCGGCAAGGGCCTGCGATGTGGAGAGGTTGGCGACCAGGGAAAGAGCGACAGCAAAGCCTGCGAGATGTCTTTTCATGGGTCCGAGAGTAGCCCAGCCTTTGGGCGTTGTCACTGCCGCGGCGCTAAGGTAGCCACGCAGCATGGCTCAGTTTGATGCCGAGTGTGATGTGATTGTGCTGGGTGCCGGAGGCGCTGGCCTCATGTGTGCGATCGAAGCTTCGCGTCGGGGCAGGCGCGTCATCGCGCTCGATCACGCCCAGCGTCTGGGTGGAAAGATCCTGATCTCAGGAGGCGGGCGCTGCAACTTCACGAATCTCGGAGCATCGCCTGCCAACTACAAGTCGATGAACCCCCATTTCGCCAAGTCAGCGCTCTCGCGTTATCCGTCGAGCCGCTTCATCGACCTCGTCGAAAAGCACGGCATCGCCTACCATGAAAAAAAGCTTGGCCAGCTGTTCTGTGACGGCCCGGCGCAGGCCATCGTCGACCTGCTTGAGTCGGAGTGCGCCGATGCGGGCGTGGAGATCCGACTTGCGACCCGAATCGAAAAAATCGAGAAGCTCGATGGGCCTGAACCTCGCTTTCGGATCTCGAGCTCGCGCGGCAGTTTTGAATGCCGCTCGCTTGTCGTGGCAACAGGCGGGCTTTCGATCCCCAAGATCGGCGCAACGGGCTTTGGCTACGAGATTGCCCGGCAGTTTGGACTCAAGCTTGTGGAACGGGCTGCGGCGCTTGACGGCTTTACGCTCGGGTCCGAAGACCAACAGCGCTTTGGCGGACTCTCGGGCACGTCCTTCGATAGCCTCATTTCGGTCAATGGCGTGAGCTTTCGCGAGAACATCCTGTTCACCCACGCGGGGCTGAGTGGGCCTGCTTCGCTCCAGGCCTCACTGCACTGGTATTCGGGCGACACCCTTCGGATCAACTTCGTGCCGGGGGTCGCTGATCTGTTCCAATGGCTCATGGAGCGAAAAGCATCGGGAGATCGCTCACTGGTTCGGACCCTCCTTTCGCAGCATCTGGCCGAGCGCATCGCATCCCGCCTCTGCGAGCTTGAATGGCGCTCGGAGCTTCCGCTCCCACAGGAATCCGAGCGCGCGCTTGAAGCCTTCTGCCGCAAGGTCCAGGGATGGGGGCTCGTGCCCTCGGGTACGGTGGGCTACGGAAAGGCTGAAGTGACGCGCGGGGGAGTCGACACGGATGAGCTTTCATCCAAGACCCTCGAGGCCAGAAAGGTGCCCGGTCTCTACTTTGTGGGTGAGGTCGTGGATGTGACGGGCTGGCTTGGGGGCTACAACTTTCAATGGGCCTGGGCTTCGGGCTGGGCCGCCGGACAGGTGGTGTAGGAATGTTTATCGCAACGCTCGACAAGCTTCAGTGCCTCTCATGCGGCGGTCACCTCGTGTGTCGCCCCGAAGAACAGGACTCCAGGGGCGATGTGATCTACGGCGAGGTGTCGTGCTCCGGGTGCGAGGCCTCGTATCCGGTACTTGCGGGCGTGCTGATCCTTTCTGAAAACCCAGAAGAGTCACTGATCCGGCACATCAAGGGCATCGGCGCGATCGTTCCGGATGCGAGGATTCCGGCCGTGTGGCGCGAGTCGTATCTTGAGGCGCGCGAGGCCCTGGCTGAAGAGGGATTCTTTGACGAGGGTATGGAAGAAGACCTCGAAGCCGAGCGAGTCAACTCGCTCTATGTGATGAACCACTATCTGAGAGCGGCCGAACTTCCTCCCAAGGTCCTTGCGATTGAGGGGGCGATTTCGAGGCTCATCGGCGAGTGCTGGGACCACGGACCCCTTGAGGCAACGTCAAAGTGGATTCAGACCCATCGTCCGCGTCAGGTCGTGGAGCTCGGCTCAAGCGTCGGGGGTCTTGCCCAGCGCGTGGCGGGCGCGGTTGAGGGTTATCTGGGCACTGACACCTCGTTTGCCTCAGTGGCGCTCGCGCGGCATCTGGCACTTGGGGCTCCCTACCCGCGTGCGGTTCGGTTTCCGGGGGATCTGATCGATGGGCCGGTTTCGCTTGAGGCCAGACTTCCTGCTCCGGCTTGGGCTGGGAGCGACCGTGCAGATTTCATCTTGTCGGACATACAAGATGAGGGGATTCGGGGCGGCCGCTTTGATGTGTCGGTCGCCTTGGGGCTCATCGACATGCTCGAAGATCCGTCGGGGCTCGTCGTGTGCCAGCGCGATCTGCTGTTGCCCGGTGGGCATGCCATTGAGGCCTCACCCTTCATCTGGCATGCGCCAGTTGCACGGGCTCTTCGCGAACGATTGGGCGAGGGACTGTCTTCTGCCGAAGTGGTCCAGGCCCTCTACCGGGAAGGGGGTTTCATCCCCGGCGAGGGCCTGGAGGGAGTGCCTTGGGTGTTCTTCAAGCACCTTCGGCAGGTGGAACTGTACTCGGTTCACTGGTGGGTTCACAGATGTGAACCCTCGGCGTGAGCCGGTCTCCATCCGAGCTGTTCAGGAGCGAGCTCGATTCCTCGACCAGGGCCTGCCCGAAGAGTTCGGATAGGTAGTAGTCATAACCGGCCATGTAGGTCGATGAGCTGAAGATGGACGGATACATGAGCGATGCAGGCTTACCGGTCGAGAGCACAGTTGTCCGATGCCCTCGGTAGAGCATGCAGTGGCCAAGCTCATGGTGGGCAAGCTGCTCGCGCTGGGTTTCGGAAACTGAATTCCAAAAATCCGGATCGAACGTCACTTTTCGTACACCGCTTCCGGTCTGGCAGAGTCCGATGACCGACGAGCCCCAAGCATTCAGGCTTGCGATCTGGATCTCAAGCTGTGGGCTGGTGAGCTCAGGCACCACATCGATTCCCTGCACCTTGGCGTCGTCGATGAACTTCAGGACATACTTTTCCAGGCCTTCTGGCCCCTTATAAAGCGCTGAAGGAAGTGGGCTTGAAGGGGGATCCGGGACCGGAGCGGGTGTGGAATCGGGCGATCCGCTGCTGGCTCCCGCCTGGTCGCACGCCTGCAGGGAGCCGAGCGAGAAGGCCAATGCGAGCAGCATGAGTGCCGTCTGGCGCGGCTTTTTTGGTGTGATTTTCGTCATCCTGTTTCCTCCGCGAATGGAAACGCGTGAGGCACCCCGAGGGTTTCGAAAAAAGTTTCAAAATTTTGGGCTCGGCATTCGGAACGCGCTTCACGCTAGGATCGCCCCTCTATGAAGTCGCATCTAGAAGGACGTACTCAGAGCTGGTGGCAGGCATTCAAGAATGGGGAGCCATGGGCGTTCGTTCCGTTTTATGAACGCTTCCGGAAACCCGTCCTGGCTTTTCTCGGGGATCGGGTCACTGATCCCGAGGTGGCCGAGGAACTCGCACAAGAGGTCTTTTTGAAGATCCATCGCTTCAGGGGTGGTCTCGACGAGACGCGCTTGGAGTCGCTCTCGGGCTGGGTTTTTCAGGTGGCCAGAAATACCCTGTATGATTGGTGGCGCATGAGCCGCGGAGAAAAGGCGGCGGTGCGCAGTCTCGGTCCTGAAGATGATATTGAGGCCCCTGAGGCGCCCAATCCCGTGGAGCTCGGCGAGCGAAAGACGGCGCTTCGGCGCTGGTTCAAGATGCTCACGCCCTCGCAGCGGCGCGCGGTCTGGATGTGGCTGGTCCGGGGTTTGAGCCACGAGCAGATCAGCTCGATGCTTGGCCTTTCGCTTGGGGGCGTGAAATCTCTCATTCACCGGGCAAGACTGCAGATCCCGGAGCCAGCCATGGCCTGATCTGATGCGCGGCCCGGGGAGATCGAGACAATCGGCTTGTCGTTGGCTCGTAAACTCCCTAGAGTTTGTGCATGCACAAGATCTTCGATTCTCGCTTATTTGACTGGCTGGGAGCCTCGGTAGTCGTCTTGGGTCTGCTCGAGCAGACAGGCTCAGCCGGTGAAAATAAATGGCCGATTGGGACCGGGATCGTTTTTCCCGCGCTCAATGGCGCGATGGAAGACAATGCTGCCACCTACGCCCGGATGGCGGCCACCGCATTTGAGGTGGGCTACGGCAAGGGAGAGGTCACGGCCCCGGGCCAGTCCGACCGTACGCTGAAGGTGTCGCTTGCCAAGGGGGGTGGCACCCTGGGGGGCGGCCTCGGTGTGGAGTCGACGGGTGTTGGCGCCTCAGGCGGAGTTTCCAGCCTGTTTGGCGGTCTGGGGGTTCAGCTCGGAAGTGTGGGGCTTGGCGCTATGCTGGAGATGCCGCTGAGTCCGAGCAGCGGCGATCTTGATGCTTCATTTGGCCTCTCGTTTCCATCCGGTGGCGACGGGGTTGCTTTTGCTCTGGTTGTGCCCAAGAGCCTCGATACCGTGAAGGCGGGATTTGGAATTCAGCGTGACAATGAGTATGGAGTCGAGGCGGACCTGACCGTGCCGGTGGGTTCGGGAGATCTGGCCCTGGGTTTGGGCACGCGCGTGCAAGCGGGCATCTTTGGGGTGGGCTTTACTTCTTCAACGCCCATCAACGTGTCGGGTTCTTCGGGAGGCTCCCGGCTGAGCGACACCACGTTTGGCGGCTCGGTCTCGATGTGCATTCTCGCCAATGCGACGATCATTGCAGAGATGCCGGGCTCGGGGCTCTACCTCGTGTCGTTCAATTTGGCGCTTTAATTGGCGGCCGTTTCGGTTCGTTTTTTTCGAATGTAGAGCCGCTTGTCGATCTCGGCGACGACCTCGTCGTTTTCGCCCAACACCTGCACGGTCAGCACGGGTTCGAA
>CAIOHW010000019.1 GCA_903858195.1 Oligoflexia bacterium
GATAAGCCATCGAAGTCCAGAGAGTAGACCACCCTGTCCACGACCGAATTGAGCCTGGCATTTTCGCGAGCGTTTTCTACTGCAAGCGGATCGATCTCGACGGCATGAACCTGACCTGCACCCTTCAGCGCTGCTCCGATGGCGAGAATCCCCGAGCCACTCCCGAAATCGAGAACTCGCTCAAGTAAGCCTCCCTGCTCGCGCCACTCACTCATTCCCTGAAGACAGAGCTGGGTGGTCTCATGCGTGCCAGTGCCAAAACCTGCACCGGGGTTCAGAATCAGGGTCGCGCCATTCGAGATCCCATCCGCCCGGTTGGCTTCCCATGGGGGAAGGATCATCCCAAAGCTCGGGATCTCGATGCCCTTGAAGCTCTTCTTCCACTCGGCATCCCAATCACGAGGCTCTTGCTTGCGCACTTCGCCCGGAACGCAGCCCTGCACGAGTGCCAAAACCCGGGAGGCTGCCAGTGCGGAGTCCTCGTCAGCAAAGTAGAGCTCGGGAGTCTCCACCCCCTGTTGTCCGATCCAGTCCCTGAAATGGGGCGCCTCGGCCGAATCCAGAACCCAAGACTCGGTCTCAAAGCCGGCTGCATGGGCCTCATCGCTCAGCACGGTGCCCTCGTGCACGCCCGTGAGGCCTGCATCGAGAAACTCCTGCCAGATCCACGAAAAGAACTCCTCGCGCGTGGCCCGATCACCGGTGGGAAAGACCACCTCTGAACGCACCGAGAGCGGAAGAACCCAAAAAACCTGCGAGCTCATTTAGACCGGGGGCTGGGAAAAGTCTCCACCGCCACCGCCACCGCCGCCACCGCCGGAGTCACCTCCGCTGCCGCCGCCGCCCTCACTGCCACCGCGGTTAGAGCCGCCGCCTTCGCCGCCGCCACGATTGCCGCCTCCACCGAAGTCTCGGTTGCCGCGATTGTCGTTTCCACGGTTGTCGTTGCCACGGTTGTCACCACCCCGGTCATGCCGACCGCGGCCGCCTCTGCGGCCGCGACGTCCGCGACGACCGCCGTCGCGATCCCGGTCACGTCCGCCACCGCCACCGCCACCACCGCCGCCGCCTTCGCCACCACGAACCTGCCCCTGGGGCTTGCCTGGCACAAAGCCGCCGCCCTGCTGGGACATCTTGGCAAGAGCATTATCCTGGAGCGCCTGCGCCCGAAGGAAAGCCCTGCGGTCTTCTTCAGTCATTTCGATCTGCTCGTCCTGGGGCAACCCCTCGTATACGGGCTGCTGCTCGCCAGGGATGATCTCTCCTTGGTAGAAGTAGTTGGCCGCATGTCGACCGCGGGGCTTGTAGTCCACGCGGTTGCCGATCGAATCCGGATCGGACTCGGAATCGCCGTGCCTGCGCGGCTGCGGCTGCTGTTGTGGCGGCTGCTGCGCCTGATGCTGCTGACCACCCCGATCTCGGTCACGGTCCCGGCCGCGATCACGATCTCGGCCACGACCGCGGTCGCGATCCCTGCCTCGATCTCGATCCCGACCCTGCTGCTGCTGCTGCTGCTGGGCCGGTGCCTGCGGCTGGGAGGCAGGCTCGCCGCCTTCTTCGGCCATGAACTCTCCCGCATCGACAGGGGCCTCAATCTGGGCATTTCCTGCCAGGGCCTGTGACTGGCGCTGAGCATCGAGCCGGGCCCGCACCGCCTCGCGCTCGGCCTGGCGTTCTTTTTCGCGCTGCTCGCGCTCCTTCTGCCTCTCGGCCATGCGCTCGGCACGACGCTCGCGCTCACCCTGCTTGCCCACCTTGTCCTTGGCCTTGGTACCGGGAACGCGGTCGGCAATCACCTCGAACTGCTCGAGATGGAAGTCACCCATCGCCTGCAGGAAGATGGGCTTGCGATACCTGCGCTCGAGCTGGTCAAGCGTTTCGCGCTCGTCGAGAGCGAGCAAGTCGATCACTTCCGAGTGTGCCTGAACGAGGATCTTGCGCGAATCGCGATCGATTCCATCACGCTCGACATCGCGAAGCACTTCGTAGGCTACGGTCTGGCGGCTCTTGACGAAGCCCTTGCCTTCGCAGTGCGAGCAGGACTCGCAGAGCATGCGCACCATGGTGTCGCGCGTGCGCTTGCGGGTCATCTCGATCAGACCGAGATCCGAGATCTTCTGAATGGTGGGGCGCGCACGGTCCTTCTTGAGCGCCTCTTCGAGGGCCCGATAGACTCGCTGCTTGCTCTCCTCACGCTCCATATCGATCAGATCGAGGATGATGATGCCGCCGCAGTTACGAAGCCTGAGCTGATAGGCGATCTCCTGCACGGCCTCGAGGTTCGTCTTGACGATCGTATCCTCGAGGTTCTTTTTGCCGACGAACCGGCCTGTGTTGACGTCGATGGCCACGAGCGCTTCGGCCTGGTCGATGACGATGTAGCCGCCCGACTTGAGCCACACCTTGCGATCCAGCGCCCGAGAAAGCTCGGACGAGATATTGAAGTGGTCAAAGATCGGCATGTCGCCCTGATAGAGCTCCACCTTCTGGCGGAGCGAGGGCATGAAGTGCGCCACGAAACGCTGGATGTCGTTGTACTGGTAGCGCGAGTCCACGACGATCCGGTCGATCTCCTCGTTGACCCAGTCACGGATCGAACGCAGCACTGCATTCAAGTCTTCATAGACGAGTGCAGGAGCCGATACGTTGCGGGTCTTCTCCTGGATTTCCTCCCAGAGGCGGGACAGGTACTCCATGTCCTGCTTCAGGCGGCGCTCGGACTGGTGCTTGCCACTTGCAGTACGAACGATGAAGCCAAGCCCCGAGGGACGGTTGCGCTCGACGAAATCACGAAGCCTGCGGCGCTCATCATCGCGCTCGATGCGCTTGGAGACACCCACATGATCGATCGTGGGCATGCACACGAGGTGACGGCCCGGAAGGCTGATGTGGCAGGTCAGGCGTGCACCCTTGGTGGCAATCGGATCCTTGGCCACCTGAACGAGAACTTCCTGACCTTCCTTAAGGAGGTCTTGAATATTGACCTGACCGCGCGACTGTTGTGAAGAGCCCCGGCCCGAGTCCCTGCCACCGCCTTTGGACTTGATGCGGCGGAACTTGTCACGATTTTCGCGAAACTCAGGACGTGAGCCCGAGCGGCCTCCGCCCTGCGCTCCACCCTGTGCTCCACGGCCCTGCTGCTGGCCCTGCGAAGGAGCCACCGGGCGAGCCGACTCGCCTTCCGCTCCCGGAGCAGCCGTCTCGCCGCCTAGCTCGGCGCGATCCGAATCCACGAACCCTTCGTCTTCGACCTGCTCATGAAACACTTCGGGCTTCTCGCCCGACTGCTCGGCGGCACCGGCCTGTGCACCCTCACGGCCCTCAGAGTCCTTTGCGCCCGGAGCACCATCGCGCCCGCGCCTGCGATTGCGGCCTCCGCGACGGCCACGGCGGCCGCGACGAGCGCCGCCATCCGGAGCTACGGTCCCCGCAGGAGCGGCATCGCCTCCGCCGCCACCCTCGCCACCCTCGCCGCCTTCGCCTTCGGCCGACATCCCCACCGGTTCGTCGTCCGAGTCGGAGTCATCCGACTCTGAATCGCCGTCGTCCATGTCCTCTTCGTGGTCGGAATCAGGATTACGGTCAGACTCCGGAATGGGCTCGTTACCGGCCGAATCGGCCTCAGATGCGGGTTGCGAGCTCTCCTCCGAGCTTCCCGACGGAGACGCTTCGGCATCGGACTCTTCAGAAGAGCCTTCAGAACCACCTGACGAACCCTCTTCAGCCTCCCAGATCTCAGAGTGCTGGTAGACGTCATCGACATAAAGGAAAGCAGCCTTCTCGAGCCCGATATCAACGAACGCAGCCTGCATTCCGGGCAGCACCCGGGTTACGCGGCCCTTGTAGATGTTTCCTACGATTCCCTTGCCGGATGCGCGCTCGACCAGGATCTCCTGGATCTCGCCGTTTTCCATGAGCGCAATGCGCGTTTCGGGCAGGGATGCATTAATGATCAATTCAGTGGACATGTGCCAACCTCTCTGGCGGAAAAAATGATCCGCCTACCAAGTGAGGGAAACGAGAGGCACCAGGATGCTGGGAGTGGACATGGGCGCAACAACAGACACCACCGGGTGCTCTGCACCTGGCGCTGATCCGATCGAATCTGGATGATTATTTCGGTAGTACATCCAAATGCCGCTCCCCACCAGGACACCGCGATTCGGGCTGTCCGCAAAAGGGCAGGGTTGAGGCCCCCAAAACCAATCCCACCGCTTCCGCGGTGCCTAAAGTTTCCTTAAAACTAAAATTAAACCTGTTTCGTAACCGATATCGTTTCCGGCATCGTTACCGGCCGCGGCCCGCGCCTCGCGCTCTGCCGGGAAACCCATTCCCAGCGACACCGCCACCCAAAAAATGACTCCAAATCTTACTGCAGCAAAATGCACGTCAGGTCGGGAAATTCACCGACTCGGTCCGGCTCTCAGCCGGTCTTTAGACTTCAGCCGGTCTTTGGACCAGTCTCTCCGTTTGAGACCCAAGTCACAACCGGAAGTTTTTGCCTGACCTTCCTTTTTTACCGGGTTAGGGGTAACGAACTCATCCAGCCAATACAAGGAAAATCTTGGAGATTCAGGCCCCATGGCCAAACCCGTTCGCACCCAGTCAGGTTCCAATCCCAGTGCATCAGGAGCACTCTGGAAGCAATTCGAGCTTCAGGTTGGCCTGCTGCTCGAAGAATACCGCCGGCAAGCGACGAGCCCCACTCTGCCCGCCCGACGCCCATCACGGGGCGGCAAGACTTCCGAAGCGAAACTTGCGGCCCGAATTGACCACACGCTCCTCAAGCCCGACGCCACGCGAGAAGAGATCCTCGCCCTATGTGCGCAGGCCGTCGAGCATGGGTTTGCCTCAGTGTGCGTTCAGTCGGGGTGGATCCCCGAGGTGGTCCGCGCGCTCAAACCTTCCCGGAGTGTGATGCCCATTGCCGTGATCGGATTTCCGCACGGAGCCGGCCTCACAGCGGCCAAGGCTGGTGAGACACGCCTTGCTGTTCGCGCGGGCGCTCGCGAAATCGACATGGTCATCCCCGTGGGAAGACTCAAGTCGCGCGAGTTCGAGTACGTCCTTCAGGATATTCGTGCGGTCGTCCGGGCTGCAGGCCGTGCCCCCGTGAAAGTGATCCTCGAGACCTCCCTTTTGTCAGAAGCCGAGAAAGTCGCAGGAGCCGTATTGGCGGAACTTGCCGGAGCAGCTTTCGTGAAAACCTGCACCGGCTTTGCCGGAGGCGGCGCAACCCTCGAAGACATCCGAATGCTTCGGGATGCCTGCTCGCCCCGCGTGCGCATCAAGGCTTCGGGCGGAATCCGCTCTCGGGAAGCAGCAGAAAAACTGGTCGCCGCGGGTGCAGATCGCCTCGGCACCTCATCGGGTGTGGCCATCGTTTCGGAGACCGGCAACATCCCAAATGCCCCAGGAGGCTACTGAAATGGCACATACCCACCAGGCTCCCTTCGATCGCGTGATCTGGGTGGTTCTCGACGGCGTCGGCGCAGGAGAGCTTCCGGATGCAGCCTCGTTCGGCGACACGGGTTCCGACACCCTCGGTAATCTCGCCAGCGTTTTCCCTTCAAAAGCCGGACGCAAACTTGCCCTTCCAAACCTCGCCCGAATGGGCCTGGGCAACCTGACCTCGATCGATGGCGTACCGGCGTGCGCACCGGGCGAAGGGCACGGAGCCTTCGGCAAGGCTCGCGAGAGGTCACTGGGAAAGGACACCACCTCGGGCCACTGGGAGATGGCAGGGCTGGTGGTTTCCAAGGCCTTTGCCGTCTACCCTCAGGGCTTCTCGAGCGAGATCATCGAGCGCTGGTGCCGTGAGAACGGCCTTCCCGGAGTGCTCGGCAACAAACCCGCAAGCGGAACGGACATCATCGAGGAGCTCGGGCCTGAGCACATGCGATCGGGCAAGCCCATCCTCTACACGAGCGCCGACAGCGTCTGGCAGGTCGCCGCACACGAGGAGACCTTCGGCCTGGATCGCCTGCTCGAGGTCTGCAGGTCGGCGCGCAAGCTTTGTGATGAACTTCAGATCGGGCGCGTGATTGCGAGGCCCTTCATCGGAAATCCCGAAAAGGGCGTTCCCTTCCGGCGCACCTACAACCGCAAGGACTATGCGCAGCTCCCGGGCAGGCCCACGCTGCTCGACCTACTGGCCGAACGTCGCGTCCATACGCTTGGAATCGGTAAGATCTCGAACATCTTCGCGGGGCAGGGCGTCCCCGAGAACATCGACACCCAGGGCAACACCGACGGCATCCGCGTGCTCATCGAACAGGTGAAGGGCCGTCGCGAACCCGGACAGCTTCTTTTCTGCAACCTCATCGACTTTGACATGCTCTACGGGCATCGCCGCGATGTGAAGGGCTTTGGTGAGGCGCTCGAAGAGTTTGATCGCGCCCTCCCCGATCTCCTTGGGGCCATGGGCCCACGAGACCTGCTGATCCTTGCCTCCGACCACGGAAACGACCCCACCTACCGAGGCACGGACCATACGCGCGAATACATCCCGGTGCTCGCTTACACGCCTTCGTCCCCGCACCGTGGAGCAAGGCCGCTGGGCATCCGCGAAGGGTTTGCCGATGTGGGAGCAACCGTTTTCCATGCCCTCACCGGAGAGCAGGTTCCTGCAAGCTCGAACCTCGACGGCAGGTCGTTTCTGCCCGAGATGGGCATTGCCGAGTCGGAGATCGCAAAGTGACGTTATTGAATCCCGTTTCAGTCATCGAGAAGAAGCGCGACGGCGAGGCCCTCTCCGACTCGGAGATCCGCGGTTTCATCGAAGGCATCACCCGCGGGACGATCGAGGACTACCAGGCCACCGCTTTTCTGATGGCGACCTACTTTCAGGGAATGACCGCAGACGAGACCGTCTCGCTCACGCGCGCAATGCTCGAGAGCGGAGAGAGGGTCGACCTGTCATCCATCCCAGGAACCAAGGTCGACAAGCACTCGACCGGGGGCGTGGGCGACAAGGTATCGCTGATCCTTGCGCCTCTCGCGGCCGCCTGCGGTCTGGTTGTGCCGATGATGGCGGGTCGAGGACTGGGACACAGCGGTGGCACACTCGACAAGCTCGAGGCCATACCGGGCTTCAAGGTGCGCCTCTCGCAGGCCGAGACCCTCAAAGTACTCAAAGAGGTGGGCTGCGTGATCATCGGACAGACCGAATCGATCGCCCCGGCCGACAAGAAACTCTATTCGCTGCGTGATGTGACCGGCACGGTACCCTGCGTCCCGCTCATCTGCGGTTCGATCCTCTCCAAGAAGCTAGCCGAGGGCACGGACGCGCTCGTTCTGGACGTGAAGGTCGGATCCGGCGCCTTCATGAAAACCCTGGGCGAGGCGCGCAACCTGTCAAAAAACCTGATCGCAGTGGCAAAAAAGATGGGCCTCCCCGCACGGGCGCTCATCACCGACATGAGCCAGCCCCTCGGCTATGCCGCCGGCAACGCCATCGAAGTCATTGAGTGCATCGAAATCCTCAAGAACGAAAAACCCTCAGGTCATCCTGACCTCGTTTCGACCGACCTGCGCGAACTCACGATCCAGACCTGCGCTCAAATGCTCGTGCTCGGTCGGAAGTGCAAGTCGCTCACAGAAGCGCGAAAGCTGGCAATCACCCGGCTCCAGGACGGATCGGCCTGGCAGAAGTTTCGGCAGATGGTCGCTGCACAGGGCGGATCCGTGGATTGGCTGGATTCGGCGAGTCTCCAGGCGCTCTCGCCCGTGCGCCTGGAATGGCGCTCCCGCCGACGCGGTTACATCCGCTCGATGGACACCGAACAACTGGGCAAGATCCTGGTTGAGCTCGGTGGGGGGCGAAAAAAGGCCTCTGACTCGGTCGACCCAGGCGTGGGCTTCTGGCTGCACCATAAGCTCGGCGATCGCGTTGCCCCCAAGGACACGCTAGCTACTGTCTTTGTCGCCAAGGGATCGGAACCCTCTCTCCTGTCCGAACTCGAAAACCGATTTCTCGGTGCAATCGAAATCTCGGCCACGCGAAACCGCACGCCGCCGCTGATCCACGGCCTGGTGAGCTGATGAACCGCACTTCCGAACTCTATCCCAAGATCCTCGAGGCGGTCCGTGCGATCCAGTCCCGCACTCCGCTCAGGCCTCAAGTGGGAATCATTCTCGGCTCGGGCCTGGGGGCAATGGCACGCGAGGCCACTGAAGCCCTTCACATCCCTTACTCCGAAATCCCCCATTTCCACGGCATGACCGTCGAAGGATACTCAGGCGAGCTCAGCATCGGAAAAATCGGGGATGTGGCAGTCGTCTTCCTGAAGGGCCGCTTCCATCGCTACGAGGGCTATCCCATGGATGAGGTCGTGTTTCCGACCCGCGTGATCTGCGCCCTGGGCATCCACACCATGGTCCTCACCAATGCGGCCGGGGGCGTGAACACGCGCTATCGCCCGGGCGACCTGATGTTGATCGAGGACCACATCAACCTCATGTACGACAATCCCCTCATGGGCCCGAACATTGCCGAGCTTGGTCCCCGATTTCCAGATCTCACCGAAGCCTACAGCAGGCGCTGCCTCGAGAGCCTCGAACAGACCGCGCGTGACCTCGAGATCCAAACCACACGCGGGGTCTATGCGGGGGTGCTTGGCCCCACCTATGAGACACCTGCAGAAGTGCGGATGCTCCGGACCCTCGGAGCCGACGCCGTGGGGATGTCGACCATCCCGGAGGCGATCGCAGCCAACCACCTGGGGGTCCGCGTGGTCGGGATCAGCAGCATCACCAACCTTGCAGCGGGCCTCTCCGGCCGAAAGCTCACCCACCAGGAAGTGGTTGAGAACGCAAAACTTGGCGCTGGAAAACTCCAGCGTCTTCTGCAAAATGCCGTTCCCCGACTGGCCGACATCCATGCCGGGAGCACGGCAGGAGCCCAATCATGAAGAAACTCAACCCCATGACCACGATGCAGCCTCAGCTCCTGGAGCTTTTCCGGGCGGCCTGTGAGGCACGCGAGCGTTCCTACAGCCCCTACAGCGGCCACAAGGTGGGCGCTGCGATCCGCATGAGCGATGGATCGATCTTCACGGGATGCAACGTCGAGAACTCGTCGTATGGCGGTACGATCTGCGCCGAACGCGTGGCCGTGCAGAAGGCCGTAAGCGAAGGACACTTGGCGGTGAAAGAAGTGATGGTGGTCACCGCCTCCACACCTCCCTGGCCTCCCTGCGGGATGTGCCGCCAGGTCGTGGCCGAGTTTGCAAGCCCCGGCGAGACGGTTCGCCTCCACACCTCGAACCTTCAGGGCGAGCATGAGAGCTTCGATTTTGAAGAGCTCTTCCCCCGCGCCTTCACACCCGGCCACCTCCTCAAGCAAAAGTAAAAAGTAAGATGAGCAAGCTTCCTCAACAGGCCGATTACTGGATCAAGGACGCCTGGGTGGTGACTCAGGACAAGGCCCGGCGTGTCTTCAAGGGCCATGTGCAGGTGTCCAAGGGCAGGATCGTCAAGGTCACCTCAAGCGCCCCTTCGCGGGTTTCTCGGGGTGCCCGGGTGATCGATGGATCGGGCCATGCCCTCATTCCGGGCCTCATCCAGACCCACGTCCACCTCTGCCAAACGCTTTTTCGCAACCTAGCCGATGACCTCGAGCTCCTGGACTGGCTCTCCAAACGCATCTGGGTCTTCGAGGCTGCCCACAACGCGCGTACTCTTCGTACGAGTGCCGAGCTTGGCATCCACGAGCTCCTTTCATCGGGAACCACCTGCATCCTCGACATGGGCACGGTCAGGCACACGGGCGCGATCTTCGAAGCCGTTCGAGACAGCGGAATCCGTGCCAGCGTGGGCAAGTGCCTCATGGATCATCCGGAGACCACTCCGCAGGGGCTACGCGAAAGCACGCGCGATGCGCTTGCAGAGGCGCGCGCTCTTTTCAGCGAGTGGAACGGACGGGAAGACGACCGCATCCGCGTGTCGTATGCTCCGCGCTTCGTCGTTTCGTGCACTGAAGCCCTTCTGAGCGAAGTGGCGAGACTCTCGCGCGAGCAGAAGGCCCTGATCCACACCCACGCCAGTGAGAATCTCAAAGAGATCGAGCTCGTGAAGAAGCTCGTCGGCTGCGAGAATGTCGAGTACCTGCACCAGCTCGGCATCACTTCGCCCAGGCTCGTGCTTGCCCACTGCATCTGGCTCAAGCCGCACGAGATGCGCATCCTGCAGCGCTCAGGCACTCACGTAGCCCACTGCCCTTCTTCGAACCTCAAGCTTGCCTCGGGCATTGCCCGTGTTCCCGAAATGCTTGAGAAAGGCATCAACGTCGGACTGGGTGCCGATGGAGCCCCCTGCAACAATCGACTGAACGCTTTTGACGAGATGCGCCTTGCGGCCCTCATCCAGAAGCCCGGTAACGGCCCTCGATCGATGCCCGCCCAGACGGTGCTCGACATGGCGACCCGCAACGGTGCCAAGGCGCTGGGTTGGTGGGATGACATCGGATCCATCGAGGTGGGAAAGCGCGCAGATCTGGCGCTTGTTGATTTGGCCTCACCCGATAATTTCTCGCCCGTGGACTCGGTCTCCCCCAAGGAGAGGCCCGAAGCCGTGGTCTCATCCCTCGTGTATGCAACGCTTCCCCAGCATGTGCGCGCCACCTGGGTGGACGGAAGGCTCTTGTACTCCAACGGAAGGGTCCACACACTGCCACAAACGGGACTCGTTCGAAGAGCACGCGATGCCCAAGCCGCCATTCTTTCTGCGGTTCGCAAGGGCTCTGGCCGATGAGCGACCGCACTCCCTGGGTACAGAAGGCCCGGTATCCGGATCTTTTTTTCAGGCTCCTGGACCCGGCTCTGCTGGTGGATCCCCGGACGCAGCAGATCTTGGAGGCCAACACTTCGGCCGAGAAGGCCTTGGGGATCTCCAAAGAAGAGCTCCTGCAGTCGAATTTGTCGGATTGGATCGAGCCCTCGGAAGCGGATGACTTCGGAAAGCAGCTTCGCATCGCGCAACGACGCTACCACGCCCGAGATACCGAATTTCACCTTTCTACAGCCAAAAATGGCTCTATTTTTAGACTGTATCGCTGTGCCCTCTGCCAGCTACAGACCGCCGAGGGGGAGGTCATCGTCCAGATCGTGGCGCGCGACATCACCGAGGAGCGGCTCGCGCAGGAGCGAAACCGAGCCTACATGGAGGAACTCACGGTCCTCAACCAGAGGCTCGCTGCTCTTTCGATCACCGACGAGATGACCCAGCTCGCGAACTTCCGCTCCTTCAAGCAGCGCCTTGAAGAAGAACACCAGCGTGCCATCCGCTTCTCTCACTCCTATTCCGTTCTCTTTTTCGACATCGATCACTTCAAGCAGTACAACGACCGCAACGGCCATCCGGCCGGAGACCGACTGCTGCGGGAATTTGCCGCCCTGCTCAAGCGCCAGTCCCGCGAGACGGACCTGGTGGCGCGATACGGCGGTGAGGAATTCGTGATCCTTGCCACTGAGACTCCCCATGCGGGCAGTATGACTTTTGCCGAGAGGGTCCGGGCCACTGTTGCCTCGACCCCCTTCCAGGACGCAAAGGGCCAGCCCATGGGCTTCATCTCGGTCAGCATCGGGGTGGCAAGCTACCCGGATCATGCAAAGACCTCGGAAGACGTCCTGAAAGCAGCTGAC
>CAIOHW010000020.1 GCA_903858195.1 Oligoflexia bacterium
AGCGAGGGGCTGGTTTCCATCGCAGCCATCCTCAACAAGCACGGCGGTGGCGAATTGTGGTTTGGCGTGCGCAACGACGTCCATCCCGTCGGCATGGACGTCACGGAAACCACCCTGCGCAAGGTCTCCCAGGCCATCGCCGCCCACATCGAACCCAGGATCTATCCTGAAGTCTCAGCCGTCGTCATCAAGGGCAAGCATTGCATCCGGGTCGCCTTCTCCGGCTCTGAGTCTCCTTATTAACGCCCACGGTCGTGCCTACATGCGCGTCGCGGACGAAGATCGGCAACTCTCCGCCAATGAACTCGAAGCAATGGTCCTCCGGAAGAATCGGTACAGCGAGGGCTGGGACTCGGAGCCCATCACCGATTCACGGTTCCAACCCAGCGTCGCCCGACTTCGGGCATTCGTCCGCAGGGCTGGATTGACCTGGTCCACACCCGACGCCGTCCTCAACAACCTCGGTCTGCGCTCCGGTTCATCCTTCCGCAATGCCGCCTCCCTGTTCTTCGCCCGCAAACCCACCCTCAAGCTTCGGTGCGCCGTCTTTACCACCGACTCCGGGCCCACGCTCCTGGACCAGCATGACTTCACCGGCGACCTACCCTCCCTCATTGAGGAGGCTGAAAGATACATCCTCCGCAACATCCGCATCGGCATGCGCCTCGAAGGGTTCGTTCGCGTGGACGTCCCCGAAATCCCCACCCCCGCCCTCCGCGAGGCCATCATCAATGCCTTCTGTCACCGCGATTACCGCGATCCAGACGAGGTCCGTGTCGCCATCTTTCCGAACCGCGTCGAAATCCGAACCCCGGCACCCTCCCAGAAGGCCTGACCATCGACGACCTTCGCTCGAAGCAGATTTCCCGGCGCCGCAACCCGCTCGTCGCGAGCCTGCTGCAGCGCCTTCACCTGATCGAGGCATGGGGACGGGGCATCTCGCTCATCCTCTCCAACGCACCCCATGCCACGTTCCAGCAGGTGGGTCCCGTCCTGATCACTACCCTTCCACGAGGCATGCCTGCCAAGCATGAAGCTCAAGTTGGTGATAAGATCAGCCCCGGTCGCGGCCAGGTCGCCCGCACCCCTCAGCTAGAGTCAGGGGTAGAGTCAGGGGTAGAGTCACCTTGGGTGCTGCGTCTCTTGAGACTCATGGAGGCGGGTCCGCGGACCAAGTCCGAGGTTGCCCGCGAGCTTGGCAAGGCCAAGCCCTCGCGTCACCTCCACGAAACCATGGCGAGGCTTGTGGCTTCGGGCGCTCTCGGCCACACCCTTCCCGACAAGCCCACTAGCCGCCTCCAACGATACCGCCTCACGCCCATAGGCCGTGCCATCCTCGCCTCACGTCATTGACACCGGACACCCTGGTCGTCGCCCTGAAATCCAGTCTCCGCCCCCCTCGACAATGGGATCAGAACCCGGCGGTCGGAGTCGGTTTCATTGATGACAATTGATGACAGAATTTCTGCGAATTCGTGCGCTTCGGTGCGATTTCCGACGACTGATGCGTATTCCGACGCAAACCGGACACCAATCCGATTTGAAGTCGGACAGCGTTCCGATTCAAAGCGGACAGTGTTCCGATTGAAGTCGGACAGTCGTCTGGGCTGATGTCGGACAGTTTTCGGATGGGATCGGAAGGGTGTCCGGTTTGGTCCGGAACGGTGTCCGATATCGACCGGATGAGTGTCCGATATGGATCGGACTGGTGTCCGACAAGTCAGGAAAGG
>CAIOHW010000021.1 GCA_903858195.1 Oligoflexia bacterium
CGGATGCGTTCGCCCTCGACCCAGACCATGGCATCCGGAACGGGCGGGGCACCGGTACCGTCGACCAAGCGTCCGTTGGTGAGGATGAGCGGGCTGGGGTTCATGAAGGAATGGGGATTCGGGGACAGGACCGGTGCCGACCGTGCGCAAGGGGAGGGGAATAGTGCGGTTAGATTTCCGCTTTCCGATGGGCGGATCAAGGACTTTCCCGTGCCTCCGGGCAGCGGCCGGCGCACGGCGTTTAGTGCGCGCCTGTACTGTATGAAGACCGCCCAACGACCATGACAGGCGACTGGATTTTGGATGAGTGTCAGGGCGGTCGATACCAACGGTTGCAAATCGTCTGCTCGCGCGATTCGGCAACCCGCAGCATGGCGTCCAACCGGGGCTGACGAATCAGCGGCAACGAACCGAACCATCCCCGAGAGCCGCCAACTAGTCTCGGAAAGCGATGTTTCGGGGCGACACGTCGAGCAGGTAGATATCTAGAGGCTCAAATTCCCCGAGCACCCAGCCGATGCCCTTCTCGAACAGGTCTTTGGGCCAGAAGGCCTCGATGGTTTCTGGAGATGTCATGGTGGTTTTGGGGTGTTTCTGCGAGGCGATCCGATGGTGCGACGGGTGGCGATCTTGTCCGGGGTGCTAGGGCGGAAGGACGGACTTGAGTTCGAAGCCCATCTCTTCGTCGGCCAGCATCGATGAGACATCGCAATACCCATCCGTGGGATACCCCAGCTCAGGATCGAATCGCACCCGCAACACTTCGGGATGCTCCGCCAGTTTTCCTTCGATCCACTGGAATATCCCATCCACCGTCCTATGGCTCCAGCGGTCGGGAGGCAGGGCCTCGCCGTCGGTCAACCGGGTCACTCCGACAAGGACCCTGTCCCGGACATCGACCCGGACCCACTCGCGGAGATCTGGCAGACAATAGCAGTTCCAGCGGAACTCGAAGCGGTAGGTGGCCGGTCCCCGTGTCCGCCAGAGTTCACGGGCCACCTTCAGTTCGGACCTCAACTCCTCCCAGTCGAATGCCGCGACTCCGAGGTCGTCGCCTTGACCGAAACCGCTGCCGAGGGCCCCCGCATCGCATCGGTAATCGTCGTCGTCTCCCATTGGAGCAGATTAGTGGAGGTCTCGATCCGATAACGTCGGCCCCAGACGGTGGGAAACCTCAGGCGAAGTTCGACCTCCGAATCCCGTTGGACGAACGAATCGGCCCGGAGGTTGGCGACACCTTGGGCCTCCACCGCATCCGCACCACTCAACAACGCCACCGCCAGCAGCAGTGAGCGAAGAGGCGCCTGCAAGGCGGCGAAAGCTCTCCTGTGAGGGTTCAAGGCTGCGTTGCTGTTGATACCGTGTCGGTTGTCGACCTCCATCGTTGATGGCGGATTGTTGCGCAGTGACTTCATGACTTCGCGAAATGGTTGATTTCCGGAGGAACGCTTCATGGTTCGGCCTGCATGGGCAGGTCCCCCAGGCACCACCCAACCAAGGTAGGATCCACACCCCCAGGGACAGAGGTAATCGGACGTTACTCGTCATCGGCCTCAGGAGCCAGGCCAAGACCGGACCGAGGATGGCCCCGATGGCGAAACCGGTCGCCACCGAGATTGCCGCTCGGAGGGAACGGAATGAGACATATCCCCCGATCATGCCGACGAACAGGTAGGTGGCCGTGGGAATGCCTGTGGTCAGGAGGAAAAGGTCTATTGTTTGGTGTGCTCCCTGGGTTCCCATCATTGCGGTCGGAATCCAAAACCCGGGAAGCAGCGACGCCAATCCGAAAGAGGTGATGGATCTCCATCCGCGGCCACAACCCCAGCCGGCGAGCGATCCTGCCAGGAGGAACATCGGCATGGGCGACCAGAGGGAATAGATCCGAACCCTCAGCGGCAACTCGTCGAACCAATTGCCGAAGAAGAACACCAGCGCCATGGATGAGGCCGCCAGAAGCCCTGCTGACAGGAAGGAAACGTGGAGCCTGAGGTTCATCGATTGAGCGGCATGAAGATGGCTTTGAACCGATCGCGTCTGCGGCACCGAGGCGAGCGAGCACCTGAGATTCACCGGGGCCCGGTGGTCCGCTCGGCCATCCAGAGATAATCGGTCGGGGAACGGCCCGCCGGAGCCGTGGGCTGCGA
>CAIOHW010000022.1 GCA_903858195.1 Oligoflexia bacterium
TCAAGTCTCCGCCGTTTTGGCAGTGGGTGAGGGTGAAGTGGGGAGATGAAGAGAGACTGGGTGCGTCGCTTCCGGGGGCGCCCCTCGTAGCAAGCGGAGCTTCGCGCCGAATGGCGTGGGGGCTCACGAACTCGTATGTCGATGTGGCCGATGCCGTGCTCGTGTCCCGAAAGGATCTCAAAACCCGGAGTGTGCGCCCGTGGATCTGGTTCAAGCTCGGGTGGTTCAAGCTTCCGTTTTTCTTCAAGAGCTTCGAGGTGGTCGAGGGCGTGGACCTGCCTGTGCTCCCGATCGACTCGCCCGAGAAGGATCACGCGATCGTCGTGCGCTGGACGGGATTTGATCTCGGGCCAAGCGAGATCGGGGCGGCCTGGCGCATGGGGGGTTCGAAGGATGTGGCGGAGATGGATCGCCATCTTTCGCAGATGGGATTGCCGAGCTGGAATTACGTGTTTGCCGACACGAAAGGCGGAATCGGTTACCGCGTGGTGGGAAGGCTCCCGCGTCGCAGTGCGCGTGACCGCGGGATGATGGAAGTGCTTGATGCATCCCAGCTCGGGCCCATGCCCGTGCTCTCGGCGGACGAGGCTCCGCATGTGCTGAATCCCGCTCGCGGCTGGGTGGCCACGGCAAACCAGCTTCAGTGGGGGGCTGACGGACTGAATCCCGTGGGAACGATCCACACGGAGTCGTTTCGCGGATTCAGGATCGAAGAGCTTTTGAAGGACGGGCTCTCGCGAGGGCATGATGTCGAGAGCTTCAAGCGCATCCAGTGCGACACGCAGTCGGTGGACGCGCGCTTTTTGCTGCCCATATTGCTCGCAGGCATGAAGCCCTCCGAAGCCACCCGCAGGCTTGGACAGTGGGACTGGCAGGCCGGGCTGGAGTGCCGAGAGTGCGCGCTCTTTCGCGCCTGGATGAAGGAGCTTGGCGACCCGCAGTGGAACTATGCCCGCGCAACGCAGGGAGACGAGGCCGCGCGAGCGGCCTTTTTTCGTGAGGCCGAAGCGGCACTCGAGAGGGCATCGGCGCGGGTGATGCGCACGGGTAGCCTCTGGCCACGGTGGGGTGATGTGCACCGCGCGGTGTTTCCGGCCACCGAGGCCAGACGTCCCTTTGTCGCGGAGGATCTCGCAGAGGCCCTTTCGACCCCGGGAGATGAGCATTCGGTTTCGCCCGGGTCTTCAGATGTGATCGAGTGGGGCGATAGCACTGCATTCTCTCACCACTCGGGCCCCTCTCAGCGCCTGGTCGTGGAGATGAGCACTCCGCCCAAGGTGCACTTCATCCTGCCCGAGAGCCCTGAGCAGCGCAGGCGCTGGGCCGGCTGCGCAAGTTTCGATCGCGTGAGCTGGTAGGGTGGCCGTCGAGTCCGAGCCTACTGTACGCGCTTGAAGAGGTTGGAGCAGCCCTTCACGATCTTGGCGGCCTTTGCAGTATCGCCTGAGGCGATGGCATCGAGCACGGCTTGCGCAAGCTTGGTCGAGGCAGTGGCCGGAGCCACGTCCTCGATCGAGCCGGGGCCGAGGCGCTTGAAGTAGGATTTCCATTCCGGGCTTCCCACCGAATAGCTCTTCGAGAAGTAGCGGCCCGAGAGGTAGACCTCTCCGCCCATCTGGTCGCGGGGCACGCCCGTGAGCTTGGAGAGTTCCTTTTCGTACTCTTCAAAGAAGTCTTTGCCCCATTGGCGGTACTCGGTGTCGTTCATCCAGCTGGGAAAATCGTTGCCGTGCAGCACACCCACGGCCATCGGGATCTCGCCGCGCGCGATGTTGCCGGCCTCCCACTTCTTGAGGAAGTCGGCCCTGCCGCGAGCGAGCACGAAATCAGAAGTCGCGTAGCTGTCGCCGAAGTCACGGATGATGATTCGGCCGGTGGGTTTGAGGTCTTTGTCGAGCTCGACAAGGAAGTTCTGCGAGTGAGGTGAGTCGAAGCAGAGGCCAAAGCGCGCCGTGAACTCGGCAAGCGCCCGTCCAAGCGGTTTATTGTAATGCTCGTTCCAGAAGGCTGCCGGATTCTTGGACCCGTTCTTGGCGGCAATCATGGCTCCGACCTTGTCATGCACGGCCGAAAAGCCAGGAATGTAGTACTTGGGTTCGCCCTCGCGAATTCCGTTCAGTGTGCGAACGAGCATGGCCTGATCGACATCCGGCGCGCCGAACATGGCCGGCTCGTCCATGATGGTCGAGTGGAGCATCGGTTTTTCGGCCAGACTGTCCTGGATGAAGTCGGCAGCCATTCGTACCTGACGGGCGTCATCGATGGGTTGCTTCTTGTCGCGCCAGTTGCCGCCGGTCAGGTTGGTCGAGACCTTGGCTGAGAACTGGGCGCCGTTTTTCGGGTCCACCATGATGTAGCTTCGCGAAGCCGTCATGTAGCCATCAAAGTGCTTGTGCCGCTGCGTGGAGAGACCCTTGGAGGTGAGCCACTTCTCGAGCTCGAGGTGCCACTTGGTGTCCTCGGGGTTGATGATCCAGCGAACGACCTTCTTGCCGTCTTTTTCGAAGATGAGCGAGTCACGGATATCGGCCGGGATTCGTGACGCCACATCGGTTTCGAGTGCCTCGAGGGGGATCTCGTAATGTTCGATGGCCACCTTGGCCGAGCTGCGCCTGCTCACCGCATTGCCTTCGGTCTCGTACTTGACGAGGGCTTTGACGGCCGGATCGATCTCGGTCGGGCCTTGTGCCAGCGCCATGGGTGCCAGGGCAGCGGCCATTGTGGCGGCCAGAGCGAGAAACCGGTTGGGCAAAACAGCGTGCTTGAGCTTCATGGCAGGCAGTCTCCTCATCTCCTGCCTTATCGGTAAAAAGGGGCCCGGCCTTGAGTCCTTGGGATCTAATAAAGTCTCATGATTTCGATGGAGTAGGATGACCTGATAGAGATTGACAAACAAAGTCAGGAATAGAAGAGTGCGCCCGGTATGGCAGTCCACCGGAACGACAGCATCCTCGCAAGCAGGGTTCTCATCGCAGTGGCAGCATCCCTGAGCCTGGGAAGCTACTTTTGGGAGCCCGTGGGGCTTGGGCTCGCCGTTTTTGACCTCGTGGGGCGCGCGTACTTGAACTTCCTGCTCGGGGCCATGGCCCATGAGGGTTCGCACGGACATCTGGGGCGCACGCGGGGCTCAAATCTCTGGTGGGGAAGGTTTGCACTGCTTCCGGTCGGAGTCGTGTCCGTCGTTTTTCGAAAGACCCATCTTCATCACCACGCACACACCAACGAACCGGGCCTGGATCCGGATGAATTCTTGAACACTCCTCACGCCTGGCAGGTTCCGCTTCGTGCGGTGGCCATGCCCTATCAGTGGCTCTACTGGGTACGAAAGAACGGCATATTCAGCCGTCGCGACTGGATCGAGTACGTGCTCAACATCGTGGCGTTTGTCGTTGTCTTTGGCACGCTCGGCTGGCTCGCGGGCTTTGCACAGGTCGTGGTGAGGCTCGTGTTTTCAGAGATCCTGCACGGATTCCTGCTCTGGTACGTGTTTGCCCTGCGCACGCACGAAGGCTACTCGACCGGGACTCAGGAGGCGCGCTCGCACAACTACGCCGGAAGGCTCCTGCATTACCTCTCCGGGGGGCTCTCGATGCATCGGCTGCATCACATGAAGCCCGGCCTATCGTGGCTTGAAATGACAACCCATATTCCAGAGGCGCGATGGAGCGAGGTGCTCACTCTCCGTCGCGACATTCGGCAGCCGTGAAGCTCTCATTGCTGGATCTTTCCGCTCTTGCGGTCGACGGACCTGCCCGGCCCGCGACTTTTGCCGTGATCCAGCATTTCGGGGGACCGCGCACGATCGAGTCTTTGGTGGACGGTGCCCGCCGCGCGATGGCGGTGTTTCCGCGCTCCAGTTGCAGCGTGGCCGGTGCTCGCCTTCAGGCGCACCCGGCGGTGCCCGTGATCTCGGAGTGTGAAGAGGACGATGAGTCTCGGATCCAGGCGCGTATCGAGCGGTTTCTATCGGCGGCGATGGATCCCGAGGAGTTTCCGCTCATCAGGCAGCTTCTGGTGCACTCACGGGAAAAAAGCCTGCTCGTGAGCCGTTTTCATCACGTGCTGTGCGACGGCCTTGCGGCACTCCAATGGCTCTCGGTGCAGCTGCGCGGGGATGAGAGTGGCATCACGAGTTCGAGCCCTCGTGTCAGGCAGTCCAGAACGCCGAGACGGAGCCTGCCACGCTGGGTTCAGACCGCGGCCTGGCCCGTCCGTGCCAGAGCCCGCGGGCCTCTCAATGGTCCGATGACTGGTCCGATCAAGAAATTTCATACGCTTTGGCTCGATGAAGAGGCCATTCGGCTTCGTCTGCGGGAGTCGAGGGCCGGAGCGACGCTCAACGACTGGCTGTGCGCGCGACTGTTTGAGGCCATGCGCGACTGTTCGGGTGAAGCCCTGCCGGATCTCTCGCTTTGGATCCCACTCAGCGTGAGGCGCGACCCTTTTTCGTATTTTGGAAACGCATCGAGCCGGATCCGCCTTCGTGAGCCCAGGCGTGAGACGGATGGGGCCAAGGCCCTGCACCTGGCGATGGAGCAGGCCCTCGAGTCCGGGAGCTGGGATTTTGGCAGGGCGGCCCTGCCTGCAGGGGCTTTCGTTTCGAGCATCCCGAGTCGTGTACTGGTGGCGGGTCTTCGGGCCTATTTCTCGCGTCCGGGCATGGATCCCTGCACATCAGCTTTTTCGTTCCTGTCCCGGGCATCCCGACTCCCGGATGAAGAAGCCTTTCCGGGGGTGGAACGAATCGAGACCGTGGGCCAGCTTCATCGCGCCCATGCGTTTGCTTTTTCGGCTGCCGTCTTTCGGGGCAACGTGGCGCTCACTTGTTTCTGGGATCCCGTTCGGATGGACGAAGCCGAAATGGGCGCTCTCCTTCGCGCAGTCGAGCGCAGAACAGGGCAACCCAGTCAGGATCCCGCCCAGGGCCCAAAATGAATGCCCGTTTGAACGATGCGCTACGCAGGTTGGCTTCGTTCGTCGTGTCGGCAGTGGGCGTGTTGCTTGCGGCAAAGTTCCGGCTCGATGCCCTCCTGGATCCACTTCGGCGCGCGATGCTCACCCGGGAGCTCAGAATTGCGGGCTCGACGCCGATCGAGCGCTGGGGACCTGAGCTTGAAGCGCGGATCGACGGCATCGAGGCCGAGCTTCGCAGTCGGCGGATCGCCACCTGGCGGGTGGAAACCTCCGGGTCCACCCACGCGCCCAAGCGCCTGCTCTACACAAAGGCTCGAGTGAGGGAGCGCCATTGGAGTTTTTTCGAGGGTTATGCGCGCGTGCTGGGTGCGCTCGGGGTTCGGCGCAGGAGCTTTTTCGTGATGGCTGCGGTCAGGCCTGATCGCTCGCTCACGTCGCTGCTGCTCACGCA
>CAIOHW010000023.1 GCA_903858195.1 Oligoflexia bacterium
AGCTTCGTGAGAAGCAGAAGATCAAGAGGATCTACGGGCTCTTGGAGCGCCAGTTTCGCAGCATGTTTGCGAAGGCTGACAGGGCCAAGGGGATCACGGGTTCCAACCTGTTGGTTTCGCTTGAAACCCGCTTGGACAACGTTGCTTATCGTGCAGGTTTCGCGGGTTCGCGGGCCGATGCCCGCCAGCTGGTACGCCACGGGCATGTGCTCGTGAACGGCAAGCGCGTGAATATCCCCTCCTTTTCGGTGGGGAAGGGTGATGTGCTTGAGATTCACGAGAAGAGCCGGAGCACCACTCGCGTCGCCGCCTCCCTAGAGGGAGTCAAGCGCCGTGAGATCCCGCAGTGGATCGAGCTCGATGTAAATGCCTTTAAGGCAAGGGTCCGCGACCTGCCTGCACGTGACGATATTACGGCACCGATGCAGGAGCGTCTGGTGGTCGAACTGTACTCGAAGTAAACATCCGCCTCCGTGATTCGGAGGTTCGGGCCACGATGGCCTGATTTTTTGGGCTCGCATTGGGCCGCCAGGACGCGCGGCACGAGAGTTCAGAAGGGTATTCTGGGTGAATGGTATGATGGAAAAGAACTGGCGTGATCTGATTCGTCCGAGGGGTCTCGATGTCGACAAGGAGAGCCTCACTGACAATTATGGCAAGTTTGTGGCAAAGCCCTGGGAGCGCGGATACGGTCTGACCCTTGGGAACTCCCTTCGTCGCGTAATGCTTTCGTCCCTCCAGGGTGCTGCTGTCGTGGCAGTGAAGATGGACGGCGTGGTCCATGAGTTCAGCTCGATTCCTGATGTCAGCGAAGACGTGGCCGAGATCATCCTGAACCTCAAGGAAGTCCGTTTCGCGCTTCATGCCGAGTCGGCGACCGTGATGATCGAGAAGACCGGACCCGGTGTGGTTACGGCTGCTGACATCGTTGGCGCTGGGCAGGTGGAGATCCTCAATCCTGAGCAGCATATTGCCACCCTCGGTAAGGGTGCAAAGCTTCGCGCTGAAGTGATGATCGCCCGTGGACGTGGCTATCAGGCTGCTGAAGCCAATAAGACTGACGATATGGGGATTGGTTGGATCGCTGTTGATAGCTTCTTCTCCCCGATTCGTCGGGTGAACTACAGCGTGACCCAGAGTCGCGTGGGTCAGCGCACCGACTTCGACAAGTTGACCCTTGAAGTCTGGACCGATGGTTCCGTTAAGCCGGAAGACGCCGTCGCTCTCGGTTCCAAGATCCTCAAGGACCAGCTCTCCGTGTTCCTGAACTTCGAAGAGGAGCCGGAGCCGGTTGCTGAGGCTAAGGAGGAGGCTGGAAGCCAGTTCAACCCCAACCTTTATCGGTCGGTGGAGGAGCTCGAGCTTTCTGTCCGCTCCGCCAATTGCCTCCAAAATGCCAATATCAAGTATATCTATGAGCTCGTACAGCGCACTGAGGCGGAGATGCTCAAGACCAAGAATTTTGGTCGCAAGTCGCTGAATGAGATCAAGGACATCCTTTCCGAGATGGGTCTGAGCCTGGGCATGAAGCTTGAGGGTTTCGTTGCTCCGACTTCGCCTCCGAAG
>CAIOHW010000024.1 GCA_903858195.1 Oligoflexia bacterium
GCTCCTTTGGAATACCAAGGGTCCCGGACGCCGCAGCACCATCAGTCGCTGCCGCATCCTGACCCTGGGAATCAAGAAAGCCTACCGCAACTTCAGTCTCGGGCCGCTTTTCTACACCGAATACCTGCGGCGTGGTCCCGCGGCTGGCTACCCCGTGGGCGAGGCCTCGTGGATCCTCGAGGATAATCGTGCCATGAACCGGGCGCTTGAGCTGATGTGCGGGCGCCGCACCAAGGTCTACCGAATTTACGATCGCGCCATCCCTGCTTCTGGGTCATGATCCGGGAATGCGAGTACTGGGTGTCGACCCCGGCTCCCGTCTGACGGGATATGGCTGTGTTGAAGTCGTGGGCGGGAAGCTCAGGTCCGTCGAACACGGGACCTTGAAGCTTGCTTCGACCTCCGGAAAACAGGAGGTCGAGCTGGAGCAGCGCCTGCTCCTCCTTTTCCAAGGACTCGGTGAGGTGCTCGATCGCCTGAAGCCCGAGGCCTTTGTCGTCGAGAGGGTTTTCTTTGCCAAGAACGCGGTTTCGTCGCTCAAGCTCGGACAGGCCCGGGGTGTGGCCGTCGTCACGGGGGCCCTGCGTGGAATCCCATTTTTTGAGTACAGCGCCTCTGAGGTCAAACGCTCAGTCACCGGCAGCGGCTCCGCTGACAAGGACCAGGTGGCCCGAGTGCTAGAACTGTTGCTGGGCGGGCAGGAGTTCAAGACGGCCGATGCCTCGGATGCCCTGGCTCTTGCAGTCTGCCATGCCCAGCAGTTTCAGGGTCTGCAGCCTGCCGCCCAGAAGCTTGCCTTGAGCATGAAAAAGTCGCGTTCCGGCCGGAAGAGGTCTTCGATGGCGGAGTCGCTGGGCCTCACCCCCGAGCGGGTGGGCAGTGCCAGACGCGTGGACTTCTCAAAGAAATAGTGGTGATCTCCACCCATGATCGGATTTCTGCGCGGTGAGGTCATGGACCTCCTCGACAACCGGGTGACCCTGCTGGTGGGTGGGGTGGGTTATCAGGTCGTGATTGTCCCCGGTCCCGAGCTCGCCTCGCTTGCTGTCGGATCCAAGCTAGACCTTCATATTCACACCCACGTGCGCGAGGATGCCCTCGACCTGTTCGGGTTCTTTGATCGCACCGGCAAAGCGCTCTTCTTGAAGCTCCTCGGGGTCTCGGGAATCGGCCCCAAGGGTGCGATGGCCATGCTGGGGGGGCTATCGGCTCCGGCCCTCATCGAGGCCATTCTGACCGGTGATGTTGCGCTCCTGCAGAAAATCCCCGGCGTCGGAAAGAAAACCGCCGAACGTGTCGTACTCGAGTTGGGCGATGCGCTGAAAAAGCCTGAGTGGTCGAGCCTCGCGGGGGCAGCCCGCTCGGGGTCCTCATCAGGCAGGTCGCCCCTTTCAGATGTGCTCGGCGATGCCCACGAAGCGCTGGTGCAGCTGGGGTTCCGGGATTCGGATGTCTCGACTGTTCTGAAGCGGCTTGAGGCCGAAAAGGGTGCAGGCAAGCCCAAGACGGAAGATTACGTGCGCTGGGGACTTCAGCAGCTCGGCATGGCAGGTCAAATGAGAGGGGCGCTCGGCAATGGTGCGTAAGGAAGAGGGCTCGGATCGTCTTGTGAGCCGCGAGGGCAACCCGGACGACCAAGTGGGTGAGCTCGAGGGAGAGAAGAGCCTGCGTCCGGCCGTACTGCGCGAGTATGTCGGGCAAACCAAGATTAAAGAGAATTTGAGGCTCTTTATTGAGGCCGCTCGTCTGCGCGGAGATGCGCTCGACCACGTGCTGCTTGCCGGCCCGCCGGGGCTGGGCAAGACGACTCTGGCTCACATCATCGCACAGGAGATGACAAGCCAGCTCCACACCGTGAGCGGACCTAACGTCGAGAAGAAGGGCGATTTGGCCGCCATCCTCACCAATCTCCAACCCCGCGATGTTCTGTTCATCGACGAAGTCCATCGGCTGCCCAAGGCCATCGAAGAGGTGCTCTACAGCGCCATGGAGGACTTCAAGCTCGACCTGATCATGGGTCAGGGGCCTGGAGCCCGTACGCTTCGAATCGACTTGCCGCGGTTCACGCTCGTGGGAGCCACCACACGTACGGGCCTGCTTTCAAGCCCGCTTCGTGACCGCTTTGGTGTGCCGCTTAGGCTTGATTTTTATCCCCATGAGGAGCTCCAGCAGATCGTCGAGCGCTCGGCAGGGCTGCTCGGCGTGGACATCGAGCCGGAGGCTTCTCTCGAAGTGGCGCGGAGAAGCCGGGGCACCCCACGCATCGCCAACCGCCTGCTCAAGAGGGTGCGTGATTTTGCCCAGGTCAGGGCAAAGTCCTCTCGAATCACCCTGTCGATCGCACAGGATGCTCTCAAACTCTTTGAGGTCGACGGCAGGGGGCTTGATCCACTGGATCGTAAGTTTCTGCGGGCACTGCTTGAAAAGTTCGATGGCGGTCCCGTGGGGATCGAGACCCTGGCCTCGGCGCTCGGTGAAGAGCGCGAAACTCTGGAAGACGTGTACGAGCCCTACCTGCTCCAAGAGGGTTTCATCCAGCGCACTCCGAGAGGCAGGCTCGCCACTCGGATCGCCTACGAGCACCTCGGTCTTCCGGGTGCCAAAACTCTGCCGGTTCAAGACAAGCTCTTCGAGTAGTGTCCCAAGAATCCCACACCTGTGGACGAATTGGGTGTGGCGCAAATCCCACACATGAAGCCCGGAAGGCCCTTGAGTTTGCAGGGGTTTTTACGCGATGCATTATTGAATGGATTTCATTGAGGTTTTCGGGTTAAAAAACCTGCAAGAAATTTCTACGAAAGCTCATGTCCGGTATGGAACTTGCGCAAGAGGGTGATCGAGGACGGGAGAAGAGTCATGAAGAACCTTCTGACACAATCGACGATCGCCAAGCCCCTGGAGTGGACCGGTATCGGTCTCCATTCGGGACGCCCCGTTCACATGCGGCTGCTCCCAGCAGGAGCTCAGAGCGGGATCCGCTTCGTCCGCACGGACCTTTCCGGACGCCCCGAGATTGCCTGCAAGGTCGAGAACGTGACTCATACCCAGATGGCCACCACCTTGGGAGTGGGCAAGGCTTCTGTCAGCACGGTGGAGCACCTGATGTGCGCCCTGTTTGCAGCGGGTATCGACAACCTTCGCATCGAGATCGATGCGCCCGAAGTCCCCATCTCCGATGGCAGCTCCATCGAGTTCTTCAATGCCGTTCGCGAGATCGGCGTGGAGAGGCAGCTCAAGCCCCGCCAAGCCTATCGCCTGCTTCAGGCTGTGCGCGTGACCAGTGGCGAGAGCGTGGCTGTTGCCGAGCCAGGCGATGGGTTCTCGGTCGAAGCCACGGTCGAGTTTCCTCATCCGGTGATCGGGCGGCAGAGCTTTTCGTATGTTGCTGGCCAGACTTCTTTTGAGAGCTTTCTGTCTGCCCGGACCTTTGGGTTTTTGAAGGAGGTCGAGGCCCTCAAGCGGATGGGGCTTGCCCAGGGGGGCTCCCTCGACAATGCCGTGGTCCTCGACGACCAGAGCGTGCTGAACCCGGGCGGCCTTCGATTCTCAGATGAATTCGCCCGCCACAAGGTGCTCGATGCCATCGGTGATCTTGCGCTGGCCGGCCATTCGATCCTGGCAAAGGTGAGCCTGCATCGCTCGGGGCATGAGCTGCATCGGCAGCTCCTGCGCGAGATCCTGGCCAACTCCGAGCTGGTCGAGATGGGCCAGTCCCAGGCCGTTTCGGTCCGCGCTCCGCTGTTCAAGAAGGCGCGCAGGGTCGCAGTTTCCTAAGCTTTTTTTCGATTTGACTCTCCACCCGGGATTCCGTAGTTTCAGGCCCTTCTGAAGGTTCGGGGTGTAGCGCAGCCTGGCTAGCGCACTTGCATGGGGTGCAAGGGGTCGTGGGTTCAAATCCCGCCACCCCGACCATTTCAGGAAAATAAAAAAACCCGGGAAGCGAAAGCCTCCCGGGTTTCTTATTTTTGGCGGATCTGTCTGCTTAGAACAGCACCGACTTCATCGTGTCGCCCCAACCCGTCCGCTTGTGGAACTTCAGCTCCGAGTAGTTCTGCGCGTGCGAGTTGTACTGAAAGGTCTCCTCCGGAATCCAGAAGGACACTCCCGTCGATGCCGAGTATCCAGGTGATGTGGCGTTTGCCACGACCATGCGATCAAGCGCTTGCTTGAGGTCCTGAGCGGCTCTGCGGTCAAACTGCTTGATCACCGAGCTGGAGAGGCGTGCGGCAAGATCACCGGCGTCCTTATAGTCCGAGTAGTAGAAGCCCTGGGTATCGCGGATCGCCTGACCCACGGCCCTGCGAGAAGCGACGGGGAGGCTGCTGATGGCCCTACCCAGCCCGCGAACCGCCGCTTCGACCGCAGGCAGCTCATTCAGGTTGAGCATCGAGAGAGTCAGGTCGCCGGAGTTTCCGTAGGAGTCGACATATTCGCGCACCATGATCCGGCCCAGCTCTGCTCCGTCCATCGTGGGCTTGGCCACGAGCGGCTTCAGGAAGCGTTGGTACGGCCAGCCGTCACCCGGCTCGAGCTCCTGGGAACCCACGAAGTAGTTCGTGGCTTCCGACATCTCAGCAGCCACTTCGGCCATTCCCATCAGGCAGGCGTCGCTTCCGTAGACTTCAACTTTCCTGCCCAGTCCGCGAGCGATCTCTTCCATCGATGCGCCAAGCTCAAGCGTGCTGATGCTGTGGCCTGTCAGGTCGTCGTTGCTGATGTCGTTGATGGTGATTCCACCCCCGCGGCGGGCGTTGAGGCTGTGCCAGCCGCTTCCGTGGTTCCAGACATCAATGAAGTATTTTTTGGCAGGAAAGTTTTCCATTCCCCAGCGCACGAACTCGATGAGGTTGCGGTAATCGCCCATGTCGACCGGTGCTGACTCCTCAAGAGGCACGGAGGAGACCCGCGAGGTATCACGATCCTTGGTGACGTATAGGCGCTTGGTCTTGCCGTTGGCGAGGCTTGCCCACTGTACAACGACGTTGACCTGGTCGCTGGATCCCACCTGTTCCATCTCGTTGAGGTCGGCAAATCCAAATGAATCGAGGTTGTTGTGCCCGTTCAGGAAGACCAGGAGGGTCCACTCCTTTTCAGGCAGGGGATTGGCGAGTGCAGGCTGTGAAAATACGGCCAGCAAAACGGGCACGATGAGGCGACAGAGTGAGCGCATGTTCTCCTCCATGAGAGCGCGATGCAGTGAAACGGCCCGGACCTTCAGCGCGAAACCTCGAAACCATCCTTGGCATCGAAATCCCCTCAAAGCCCCGACTGTCGATTGTCAGAAATTTTAGCATGAAGCATGCGCACCAAGGAACAGGCGGCCGTGGGTTGTTGTGCCGGGCTGTCAAAAAAATGCCTCATGAAAAGTACTGTCCGAGCCATGCGGCGGGTTCGACAGAGCCTTCCAGGAGGTCGCGAAGCTCACCTGCGCTCGCTGGCTGGAGGCGACTGAGCCTCTCCAGCTCGGGGTGGTCCCAGAGGATGGCTGCCCGCGGACTCGCATCGGGGCTCCGTCCGCAGCGGCCGAGCATTTGGGCGAGCGATAGAACGGTATAGGGTGGCTCGCAGAGGACGACCCAGTTGAACTGGGAGAAGTTCATGCCCATTCCAAAGGCGCTTGTGGCCGCCAGCCAGCGAAGTGATCCCTCGGCCGCGCGCTGTTCGATGGCGAGTCGCTCTTCGCGGACCATCCCGGCGTGGTAAATCCCCGCTGCTTTTCCGTGGACGGCTTCAAGCAGCCGTCCCACTTCCTCGCAGCTCCTGCGAGACGAGCAGAAAAGGATTCCCGGCTCACGATGGACCGCGAGCCACCGCAAAAGGAATTCGTGCCTCGATCGCAGGGCGATCCGGAACCGGGAGATGTGGAGTCTGGGGTGCAGGGCGAACCCCCCAATGCGATGGATCGCCGCCTCATCGCCCGGAAGTATCGCCTCGAGCTCCCGGCGGGCGGGAGCGGTCAAGGTTGCCGACAGCCAGAGCGAC
>CAIOHW010000025.1 GCA_903858195.1 Oligoflexia bacterium
CCGTGACCGCGAACGCCAGCTTCTGAGCAAGATTGACCAGGCACTCTCCAAGATGGACGAGGGCACCTTTGGTACCTGCGAAGACTGCGAGGAGCCCATCGAGCCGCGCAGGCTCGAGGCCCGTCCGGTCTCGACGCTCTGCATTGCCTGCAAGGAGCGCGAAGAACATAAGGAAAAGATCTACGCCTGATGGAGATCGGCCTGCCGGCCCACCCGGCAAGCCGCTCCAGGAGCCCCGGCCCAGTGGCCGGGGCTTTTTTTTTGCCGCTGCGCCATCATCCGGACGATCATTTTCTGACTGCCAAAGGTCAAAAAATGGTCGTTTTTTCAGGCAATTAGGCCCTTTTTTACCTCAAGAGGCCCCAACCAAACACCGAATCGTTACCCAGAAGGTTCTTGGGCAGTGAACTCAGCGCTTGGGAGGCGCGTGAATGGTAACGAACTACGACGGTGAACAAGTGGAAATCCCCCAGACGCTACCGATGCTCCCCGTGAGGGACATCGTGGTCTTCCCCTATATGATCATCCCGCTTTTTGTGGGACGCGACTCTTCGATCAAGAGTGTCGAGGAGGCGCTTGCTCGAAACGACAGGCTCATCCTGCTCGCTTCGCAGAAGGATATCAGCGATGAGCATCCTTCGCCGGAGGGCATCTACAAGACCGGTACGGTTGCCATGATCATGCGCATGCGCAAGCTTCCCGACGGCAGGATCAAGATCCTGACCCAGGGACTCTGCAAGGCGCAGATCGACGAGTTCAAGAGTCAGGACCCGTTCTTCGAGTGCAAGATCACCAAGATCGAGGACGTGTCTACGACTCCCAAGAGCGAGTCCGAGGCACTCATGCGCACGGTGCGCGAACAGCTCGAGCGCGTGATCTCGCTTGGCAAGGTGCTCTCGCCAGACATTCTCATGGTCCTCGATGACATCCATGATCCGGGCAGGCTTGCCGACCTCGTGTCGTCAAACCTCGGACTCAAGGTGTCCGAAGCCCAGGGCATCCTCGAGACGACCGACACTTTCACTCGTCTCAAGAAGGTCTACGAAATCCTCGCTCGCGAAATCGAAGTCCTGACCCTGCAGGCCAAGATCCGCTCGCAGGCCAAGGATGAAATGACCAAGTCGCAGAAGGAGTACTTTCTCCGCGAGCAGATCCGGGCGATCAAGAGCGAGCTCGGCGACAATGATCAGAAGGGCGAGGAGATGGGCGAACTTCGAGAGAAGGTCGCCAACGCCAAGATGCCTCCCGAGGTCGAGACCGAGGCTCTCAAGCAGCTCGGCCGTCTGGAACGCATGCATCCGGATGCCTCCGAGGCATCCATGCTCCGCAGCTACCTCGACTGGCTGGTCGAGACTCCGTGGGGCAAGAGCACGGTCGACAACCTGGACTTGGTCAATGCCAAGAACATCCTGGATGACGACCACCACAATCTCGACAAGATCAAGGAACGCGTGCTCGAGTACCTCGCGGTCCGCAAGCTCAAGGAGAAGATGAAGGGTCCGATCCTCTGCTTCTCCGGCCCTCCCGGGGTCGGCAAGACCTCGCTGGGACGCTCGATCGCCAAGGCGCTCGGTCGTGAGTTCGTCCGCATCTCGCTGGGTGGCGTGAAGGACGAGGCCGAAATCCGCGGCCATCGCAGGACCTATGTCGGAGCGCTCCCGGGCCGAATCGTGCAGGGAATGAAGCAGGCCGGGACCAACAATCCGGTCTTCGTCCTGGACGAAATCGACAAGCTGGGCAGCGACTTCCGTGGAGATCCTTCTGCGGCGCTTCTCGAAGTGCTCGATCCGGAACAGAACAATACGTTCCGCGACCACTACCTGAACGTTCCGCTGGACCTGAGCAATGTCATGTTCGTTGCGACTTGCAACAATCTGGATACGATTCCATCGGCCCTCCGTGACCGCATGGAAGTGATCCAGCTCTCGGGCTACACCGAAGAAGAAAAGTTCTTCATCGCCCGGCGCTACCTGGTTCCCAAGCAGACCACCGAGAACGGCCTCACCAAGGACACGATCGAAGTGTCTGACGATGCGGTCCGAACGGTGGTGTCGCAGTACACCCGCGAGGCTGGCCTGCGAAATCTGGAACGACTGGTTGCTACTGTCTGCCGCAAGACTGCAAGGCTCGTGGCCGAGGGTAAGAAGGAAAAGACCATGGTCGACAAGGAGCTTGTCTACAAGTTCCTCGGCCCGGCTCCCTTCACCCGCGAAGATGAGCAGCAGAAGGACGAGGTCGGCATCGCAACCGGCCTGGCCTGGACCTCGGTAGGCGGAGAAATCCTCTACGTCGAGACGGCCACTGCGCGCGGCAAGGGTGGCATCCTTCTGACCGGGCAGCTGGGTGATGTCATGAAGGAGTCCGCACAGGCGGCTCTGGGCCTCATCCGGTGGCGCGCCGAGGACTTCGGACTCGACGAGGAAGTCTTCTCGTCCACCGACATCCACGTGCACTTCCCGCAGGGAGCAATCCCGAAGGACGGCCCCTCGGCGGGGATCACGATGGCAACCGCCATCATCTCCCGGCTGACGGGCATCCCCATCCGCAAGGATGTGGCCATGACCGGCGAGATCACCCTCACCGGCAAGGTCCTCCCGATCGGAGGCCTGAAGGAGAAGGCACTGGCGGCCATGAGGCACGGGATCAAGACGATCGTGATCCCTGAAAAGAACAAAAAGGACCTCGAGGACATCCCCGAGGAGTTCCGCAACCAGCTGACCTTCGTGCCGGTGAAGACCATCGACGAGGTGCTGGACGTGGCACTGGCCAAGAAGATTGCCGGAGAGCGGATCCGCCGCGCTCCGGTGGCTTCGACCGACGAGGCCCCGGCTCGCACTACGCGGGGCGGCAAGGGCAAGAAGACGGGATTGGCTGCCGGTTCTGAGGATTATGCGGCATAATCCTCTCCAGTGACAGCACTTGAACTTCTAGGATGCGGAGCACTCATTGGGTGCTCCGCATTCCTATCTTCAGCCGAAGTATCGCTTTTCAGCCTTTCCAAGTTCCAGCTGAGGTCGCTTCGCGACCGCTTCAAGCAGGCCCACAAAACCATCAAGAAGCTCCAAGCCGACCCGGGCGGCGTGCTCATCACGATCCTCGTCCTCAACGAGATCGTGAACATCTCGCTCTCGACCGTACTTGCAGGAGTGGTGGATCGCTGGCTGCCTGCTTCGAAGTGGTCCTGGATGGCAAGGACCCTTGCCGGGATCGCAGTCACCATGCCTCTGCTCCTGTTTTTCTGCGAGGTCACCCCAAAGACGGTCGGAGTGCGCGGAAATACGATCATCGCCCCCCTCACCTCAAGGCCGCTCCACCTGCTCTACACCTTCATGAAGCCGGTGCGCGTGGTGATCAACTGGTTCATCCGTACCCTCACTCGCCGGCACAAGGTTGACCGATCGGCTCATGCGGGCTCGCTGATCCGAGAGGCCGACTTTCTGGTGATGGCCGAAGAAGGCCAGAAAGAGGGCGCCATCCAGCGAAACGAGCTCGAGCTCATCCGGAATGTCTTTAACCTCGACAATACCGAGGTCCGAGAGCTCATGACGCCCATCCATCAGTTTCCGAGCCTGCTGGAGGACGTCAACGTCGAGCAGGCCATTTCTGCCATCCGGCAGAACAAGCTGCCCCGCGTCCCCGTGCTGAGTCGCGACCGCAGGCGCGTGGTTGGGATCGTGTACCTCAAGGACCTGCTCAGGGCGCGCCTCAATCCCGCGCTCGGACAGGCGCCGATCGGAGAGATCATGATGAGTGAGCCGATTGTCGTGCCCTCCACACTGCGCGTGAACCGACTCTTCAAGCAGCTCAGGCAGTCCAAGACCCACATTGCAGTGATCGAGGGCGCAGGCGGGATTGTCGCCGGCATCCTGACCCTGGACCAGATCCTGGATGAACTCCTCGAGGAACTCATGCTCGAAGGGCCGCGCAAATGATCCTGACAGTCGTGGCCCTTCTCATCGTCATTGAGGCACTTTTTGCGGGCTCGGAGATCGCCCTTCTTTCGGCAGATCGAATTGCCCTGCAGGGAAGGGCCAAAGCCGGCGGCCGTCGCGCACAGCAGGCACTCCACCTGATCCGCAATCCGGAAAGGATTTTTTCAACCACTCTCCTTGTGACCAGCCTCTGCATCGTCACCTGCTCGATCCTCATTGCGCTTTGGGTGATTCAAAAGTTCGGTCCGCACTCGGACCTGATTGCGGTCATGATCACCTCGCCTGCCATCGTGATCTTTGGCGAGGTCCTGCCCAAGACCCTGTTCCAGCTCCATGCCGATCGACTTGCACCGCTTGCTGCGCCGCTGGTCACCGGAGCCTATTACGTGCTCTACCCGGTGACCTCGATCCTGAGCGGATACACGTCCCGCCTCTCGCGTGCCATCGATCCGCTCGAGGAACTGATCGTTGGCAGGAAGAGGTCCACCCGTGAGGAGCTGCGCGCGCTGGTCGCGTCCACCCGAAGCGACTCGGAGATCACCAACAGCGAACGCCGCCTGATCAGGAGGATCCTCGACTTCAAGGGCACCGAGGCCCAGCATGCGCTGATTCCGCTGGTCAAGGTCGACGCGATCGAGCTTGAGTCCACGGTCCGCGATGCGCTTGAGAGCTTCCAGCGGCATCGCCACTCGCGCATGCCGGTCTATTCGGAGCGCATTGACAACATC
Organism: Oligoflexia bacterium; assembly: GCA_903858195.1. GTDB lineage: Bacteria > Bdellovibrionota > UBA1018 > UBA1018 > UBA1018 > CAIOHW01. Next base: position 4,661 of record CAIOHW010000025.1, read on the forward strand.
GTCGGAATCCTCGATGTGGCCGACCTGTTTTCGGCAACCGATCTGGAAGCCAACGTAAAAGCCTACATGAAGCAGCCCCACTATGCTCCCGAGGCACAGGAGCTCGAGGACCTGATCCGCGAAATGCGACAGAGGCGCTCGGAGATGTCCGTTGTGGTGGACGAATACGGCGGCGCCGTGGGCGTGCTCACCGTAGAGGACATCATCGAAGAGATCGTCGGCGAGATCCGGGACGAGTTTGATCCGGAGGCCAGCAGCTACC
>CAIOHW010000026.1 GCA_903858195.1 Oligoflexia bacterium
GTCGTGGGATCCTACGGCGCATCGGATCGGGCGTCGATTGCTTCGAGCGGCGCGCTGAGCGTCGATAGCTCTGCAAACAGCTCGTTTACCGGTACCGGTAATTTCGGGATTGGCACGGCAAGCCCGAGCTCGAAGTTCGTGGTGGCTGCAACCTCTTCAGGCGAGGTGGCCAGGGTCGAGAGCTCGCAGGCAAGCCTCTACTCGACGGTGAAGAATGGAACGGGCAAGGAGACCCGCGTTGGAAATGATGGCGATGGTTTCATCTCCGTATTTGACGGCACGACTGCCGTACGATCGCTGACCCTCGAACAGGGCGGGAATGTGGGCGTGGGCGTTTCGAACCCCGAAGAAAAGCTCGATGTGGGCGGCGACATCCGGCTTTCGGGCACCGAGATTAGAAAAGATACCAGCACCTCGGAGCTTGCGCTCCTGAGTGGCGTGGACGCCGCAAATGGCTCTTACTTCAAGCTTTTCAGTGACGGATCGGCCTCGCCCGGCCGGGTGCAGGCAACTTCCAAGGGCACTGGCGCCTTCATCTTCAGCAATGCTCCGCTGGCAAGCTCGGTCGAAACCGAGCTCATGCGCCTGACTGCCACGGGCAGGCTTGGGATCGGGGTTTCCTCGCCTGCCGAGGCCCTCGATGTCGCGGGCAACATCAAGGCAACCGGTACGGTCACGGCAAGCGACTTCATCTTAAGCGGCGGGGGAAGCCTCGTCGGATCGTTTGTTGAAGTGGGTGGCGACACGATGACCGGTACGCTCAACCTGCCAGCAAACGGGCTGGTCGTCGGCACGAGCCAGCTCGTGGTTTCGGGTGGCAACGTCGGCATTGGCGTGGCCTCGGCGGGAGCCAAGACCGAGATTCGCTCGAGCACCGAGGCATTGCGGCTCTCTTTTGATGGTTCGAATTACGCGTCGTTCACTCCCAAGAGCGGCGGAGACCTGCATATTCAGGCCTCAGGAACGGGTGCCGTAACCCTTGGGAGCTATGGGGCCTCCAACCGCACTTCGATTGCCTCGACCGGGGCACTGAGCGTCAACAGCTCAGGTGACAGTTCGTTTACCGGCGCTGGTAACTTGGGCGTCGGCAATGCTTCTCCCACTGCAAAGCTCGATGTCACGGGCAGCATCAAGGCAAGCTCGGACATTCTGGTTTCGGGCAACATCGGTGCTGGCGTGGCCTCGCCCTCGGCGCGTGTGCACCTGGCTGCCGGCAGTACCGCAGCTTCGAGCGCGCCGCTGAAGTTCAGCTCGGGTAGCCTCATGACCGCTCCCGAGGCGGGGTCGGTGGAGTACAGTGGCACGGCCTTCAAGATGACCGATGGTACGGGGACGCGACGCGAGATTGCTTCGGTCGAGAAGTCGGATACCGACTATGTGAACATCGGTGGCGATACGATGACAGGAGCGCTTGCTCTTCCCACCGACGGAATCTCGGTAGGAACCGACCAGATGGTGGTTTCGGGTGGAATGGTCGGGATTGGAACCGATACGCCTGGCGACATCCTCCATGTGCTCAGCCCGGATAGCCATACTTACCGCTTCACGAACTCCAGCGGCACGGTTCCGAATCTCTTGATCGGTGCCAGTGGCGGCAGTTCGGTTGCCATCACCTCCGGGATGGGGGCGGGGACCAAAGATACCGGTATTGGTTTTGATTCATCGGGTTCGTTTACCTTCTATTCCGACACCAATGCTTCGCTGCTTGCGGGCTCAGGCGGCAAGACAGGCACTGCGCGCCTCACGATCGAAGGAAGCACGGGCAAGGTCGGCATCGGTACGACGAGCCCCTCCGAGATGCTGACCGTAGTGGGAAGCAAGGTGAAGTTCGACATCACGGGCAAGGCCGTGGGCAAGTACCTGAAGGCGACGGCTGCTGACGGCACGGCAGAGTGGGCGGACGCCCCGGGCGGTACGGTCACCGGTGTGACTGCAGATCCTGCCACTCCGCTTTCGGTCACCAATGGCACGACGGCGCCTCAAATCAGCATCACTCAGGCAAGCGGCGCTCAGGCGGGCTACCTGAGTTCGGCCAACTGGACCACTTTCAACAACAAGGAACCGCCGATCACCGCAGGCACGGCAAGCCAGTACTGGAAGGGCGACAAGACCTGGGGGACGTTGGCCACCGATGTGCGGGCCTCGGTCTCGGCTGCCGCTTCAAGCCCGCTCACTTATTCTTCAGCCACGGGCGTGTTTGACCTGAATACGATTCCCGTGACCAAGGGTGGCACCGGACTCACGGCTCTTGGGGGTGCAAACAAGCTTCTGGGTGCAAATGCGGCAAACAGTGCGATGGAGTACAAGTCTCTTCTGGGCACCACCGATCAGGTGGCGGTCGACTCCAGTGTCGCGGGCCAGCTGACACTTTCGCTCCCCCAGAGCCTGGCCAGACTCTCGAGCCCAAGCTTTCAGACGGTGGATCTGGAGGGAGGCGTGAGCATCACCTCCGTGGATGGCACGTTTCTCAAGAATGATGGCACCGGCCTCTATGCTCCGGGCGAAGTGGAGCTCCTGGACCTTCCGCTCACCGTGGTTCGCACTACTGCTTCTGGCACTTCTGGCTCGATCATGAAGTTTTCGGGCACCAACACTTCGGCTCCCTCGGCTTCGATGTCCGAGAGCAATGGCATGATTGCCATTGTTGGGGGAGGGGCGTCGAGCTTCACTCCCGAGTCGCCTCTGGATATCCGTTCCGTGCAGTCTGGAAGCGGATACTCGACACTCAATGTCGATTTCGAATCGGATGCCTCATCTAAAGGCGATTTTGCGGCTTCTCTCTCAACGACCGTCAAGGCCTTCGGCCAGGCTGACAGCACGAGCTGGCGCGGCGGCGCATTGATCGAGGCGGTGCGAGACCATGTGGATGATGACTCGGGTGAGATCGGCGAGCTGATCGGTGCCAAGATCAGGGCAGGGCACTTTTATGCCACCGACCCAGGCGCAACCACTTGGGATGTCTACGGCATCAAGCTCGACATGGGGCAGACTCAGTCCACGATCAAGCACAGCTACGCGCTTTACATGGGAACGACGGGTTCGGTGAACCCTCTGAACAATTTTGGCATCTACTCGACTGATGCGGACCAGACCCATTACTTTGCAGGCAAGATGGGGATCGGCACCGCGAGTCCGACCGAGAAGCTCGAAGTGGCAGGCAACATCGCTCCTTCGACCAACAACACGCAGTCGGTGGGAACGAGCTCCAAGCGCTTTAGCAGCATGTACACCGGCACCCTCGATGCCACGGGCAACATCACGGGCGCCTCCAACGTGATTGCAAGCGGTAATGTGCGCCCGAACACCGACAATACGGGTACCGTAGGTGAGTCGGGCAAGCGTTGGCAGGCGGTGTATGCAGTCAACGGGACGATCCAGACTTCAGACAGGCGCATGAAGACCGACATCCACGATGCGGAGCTTGGACTTGAGTTTCTGCTCGGTCTCAGGCCGGTGTCTTACCGCTGGAAAAACAGCACCGACATAGA
>CAIOHW010000027.1 GCA_903858195.1 Oligoflexia bacterium
GGAGCATTTGCCACGGCGATTTGTTACGCAGCTCTGATCGGCATTGTTTATGGACTCTGCCAGACGCTGAGCGGGCGTGCGGCGTTCATCCATGTGGGCGCCATGATGGGCACGATCATGGTGCTGAACGTCTGGGTTCGCATCCTTCCGGGCCAGCAGCGAATGATCGATGCCACCGCCGAGGGCCGGATTCCCGACTACGCGCACGGCATGGCCGCCAAGCGGCGCTCGGTCCACAACAGCTACATGACTTTTCCGGTGCTCTTCATCATGCTGAGCAACCACTATTCGATGGTCTACGGCCATACACAGAATTGGATCGTGCTCCTGCTCATGATCGTGGGAGGTGCGGCCATCCGTCACGTGATGATCGGAAAGACAGCAGCCAAAAACTGGGCCGCTCTTCCGGCGGCGGCCTCCGTCATTGCGGTCATCGTAATGACTGCGCCCTCAGGGAGTTTTGCCACTGCGGAAGGCCTGGGGGAGCCCGTGGCCTACGCCGAGGTCCATCAAGTGATCGAGCGACGTTGCACTCAGTGCCACTCGCCGAACCCCACGGACGAGATTTTCAAGTCCGCACCCAACGGCGTGATGTTCGATTCGCCCGAAAAGGTTCGCGCCATGGCCGAAAAGATCCAGTTTCGGGTGGTCGTGACCAAGACCATGCCGATGAACAACAAGACCGGAATCACGGATGATGAGCGCGCATTGCTCGGACGTTGGATCCGGCAAGGGGCAAAGATTCAATGAGCGAGGCTGCGCCAAGCCACTTCTGGGTTCGAAGCCAGCGCGTTCTGCTGCCGATGGCGCTTGAGCCCAAGCCTGCGTCTTTTGAGGTCGTGGATGGCCGAATTCGCCAGGTGGTCGTGGCGGCTTCTCCCAAGATTCCCGATGGGGTTCCGGTGCTCGAGTTCAGGGATCAGGTCGTAATGCCCGGGCTTGTGGATACCCATGCCCACATCAATGAGCCTGGGCGAACGGAGTGGGAGGGCTTTGAGACAGCCACGCGTGCAGCGGCAGCAGGCGGGATCACGACCGTGATCGATATGCCGCTGAACTCCATCCCAGCGACCACTACTCTCGAGGCCCTCAGGGTCAAGGCCAAGGCAGCCGAAGGAAAGTGCCGAATCGACTACGGCTTCTGGGGCGGAGTGGTACCGGGAAACTCCGCCGAGCTTAAGCCCATGGTGGGTGCTGGCGCTTTTGGCTTCAAATGCTTTCTCTGCCCCTCGGGGGTCGATGAGTTTCAGCACGTAGGCGAGGCCGACCTCAGACTGGCCATGCCGATCCTGGCAAGCTTGGGCGTGCCCCTGCTGGTTCATGCCGAGCTCGAGTCGCCCGTGGACTCGCACGAGAATGACCCGCGCCGTTACCGAACCTTTCTTGAATCGCGTCCGCAAAGCTGGGAAGTCGAGGCGATTCGACTGGTGATCCGCCTTGCCGCAGAAACCGGCTGCCGCACGCACATCGTTCATCTTTCTGCAGCCGATGCTCTCGAAGACATCGCTGCCGCCCGCGCGCGCGGCGTACCGATCACGGCCGAGACCTGCCCCCATTACCTCGCATTCACGGCCGAAGAAGTTCCGGATGGCGCGACCCATTTCAAATGCTGTCCTCCGATCCGCGATTCGGGCAACCGCGAGCGTCTCTGGAAGGGCCTTGCCCGTCGGGAGATCGAGTTCGTGGTTTCTGACCACTCGCCTTGCACGCCGGACCTGAAGCTTCGCGAGAGCGGTGATTTTGCCAAGGCCTGGGGTGGGATTGCCGGGCTTCAGTTCGGGCTCCCCGTGGTCTGGACCGAGATGCGACGTCGCGGGCATTCGCTCGGAGAGCTTTCGCAGTGGATGAGCGCTCGGACGGCAGCCTTTCTCGGGCTCTCGCATAGCAAAGGGACGATCGCTCCGGGGATGGATGCCGATTTTGTCGTGTTTGACCCGGACGCCGCCTTTGACGTGAAGGAAGACCAGGTCCTGCATCGCCATCGACTCACGCCTTACGCGGGAAGGCAGCTTCAGGGCCGCGTGCTCAAGACCTTCGTTCGCGGGGTGGATGTCCTGGGTCGCGGCACGGACTCCCAGCCGCGGGGCAGAAGGCTCAACACCCGACCCAACCAGGAGTAAGAACCCATGAACGCACCCACACTTCCCTCAAATTTCTTTGTTCCGTTCACCGAGCTTCTGGATCTCGCCTCAGAGAAGGTCGGCGGTAAGGCGCTATACGCCAATGACGACTTCTTTGCGCCCAAGGAGAACCTGCTTAAGGCGGAGACTCCGGTTTTTATCGCCGATAAGTACACTGAGTTTGGCAAGTGGATGGATGGCTGGGAGAGCCGGCGCAAGCGCAACCTCGCTCCCGGAAATGACCGCGATCACTGCATCATCCGGCTGGGCGCGCCCGGACGGATCATGGGGCTCGATGTCGATACGGCGTTTTTTACCGGAAACTATCCTGAGTATTGCGAGGTCGCCGCACTCGAAGCCCCATCGGACGATGCCGCGCTGGATGCGTCAGCCCAGTGGACGACGATCCTCTCGAAGTCCAAGCTCCAGGGCGGAAGCCACAACCTTTTTGCCATCACAAGCGAGCGGCGCTGGACCCACCTCAAGCTCACGATCTTTCCTGACGGCGGCGTGGCGCGTCTCAGGGTGCACGGGCATGTCATGAACGAGTGGAAGAAGGGCGAGGTTGCGGATCTTGCCGCAGTCGTAAATGGCGGATTTGTGGTCACCTGCAACGACAGCTTCTTTGGCCCCAAGGACAACCTGATCCTGCCGGGGCGCGCGCGCACGATGGGCGAGGGCTGGGAGACGAGGCGAAAGCGCGGGCCCGGAAACGACTGGATCATCGTGAAGCTTGCCACCACTGGAGTGGTGCAAAAGATCGAAGTCGACACCCACCACTTCAAGGGCAACTTTCCGGAGTCCTGCTCGATCGAAGGGTGCTGGGTTGAGGGCTCTGCACTTCTGCCCGCCGACTTTCGTGATCGCAAGGACATCGAGTGGACCGAGATCCTGCCCCGCACACGGCTGCAGGCCC
>CAIOHW010000028.1 GCA_903858195.1 Oligoflexia bacterium
GAGGGTATGGGTCGATTCAGTGAAATGTCCGCAGAGGGCCTGAATTCTTGCTGGCAATTGTTTAGACTCAAGAACTGCACATGAACACCCGGACCACACTCCTGTCTCTTTGCCTGATCCACCTGCTTGCAGTCGCCGCGCCAGGGCCCGACTTCATCCTCGTTGCACGAAACAGCCTAACGGGCCGTCTCAGGGCTGGACTCGCCACTGCAGCAGGGATCACGCTCGGCAATGGGGCGCATATTCTTTACTCGGTGTTGGCCGCTGCCTATCTCTCCGCTCGCCATGTAGCGCTTTTTGAGGGGATGAAGGTCGTGGGTGGCGCCTATCTGGGGTGGATCGGATGGAAGTGCATCGGCGCCCTGTTTCGCCCAGTTAAGTCAAAATCAGAGGGAGCGGAGCTGACCGTGGCCACGGGGTCCGAGCAAGAACCGCCCGGAAAGGGCGCTCCAACTTTCCGGTCTGCCTTCGGAATGGGCCTCATGACCACGCTCTTGAACGCCAAGGCAGCGATCTATTTTGTCAGCATAGTCCCGCAGTTCATTCAGCCCGGTCAGCCAACTGCCAAGAACCTCTCTGCAGTGGCACTCTTGCTTTTGATCACGGTGGGCTGGTTTTCGTTTGTGGCGTGGATCACCGGACTCGATGCGTTCCGTTCGACGCTGCTCCGCCACCAAGCCAGGATCGAGGGAGTCATGGGCATCGTGCTACTGGCCTATGCTGGGTTGATCGTTGGGCCGGCCCTGATCGGAGGAGCGGCATTTTCTGGGCTTTTCAGAGGCAATCCGGCTTCGAGTGCGGACTTCGTGCGCCTCGAGTCGCTTGAGCCATCGATCATTTTTGACATTCGCTATGCGGGCTCAGAGAACTTTCTGGGCCGGCCGGTCAGGGGATATCTTGCCCCGGCGTGCCTGCTCTCTCGTCCTGCGGCCGAGGCGCTCTCGCGGGCACAGGCCGAGCTCAGGCAGGTGGGGCTTGGGCTCAGGGTGTTTGACTGCTTTCGACCGCAGCGTGCCGTCGACGACTTCGTGACCTGGGGCGGGGATCTATCGGATCAAAAGATGAAGGCCTCTTATTATCCTCGCGTCGAAAAAGCGGAGGTATTCAAGCTTGGCTACATCGCCGCCCGGTCGGGACACTCCCGCGGGAGCACCGTCGACCTTACGATCGAGGGTCTAGACATGGGGACGCCTTACGACTTTTTTGACGAGAACTCGCACACCGAGAGCCCACGAGTCTCGGCATCCGTCCGGGCCAATCGCCTTCGTCTGAGGGGCCTGATGGAGCGCCACGGATTCAAGAACTTGCCCGAGGAGTGGTGGCACTACACGCTGGTGGGTGAGCCCCACCCGGAAACCTATTTTGATTTCGACCTGCGCACAGGTCCCGAGGCGCACTAAAGGATGTCGCCGTGCTTCTCAAGAGTCCGGCACGTAGGCACTAGGCCCTATCGATAGATCTCCGCCACACGCCGGGCCGCATCGGCGACCGAGGCCTTGAGGCTATCGGGCTTTTTGACTTCAACCCCATCGCCAAATCCGAGGATAAACTGCACAAGATCGGGCGTGGTGCCCACTTCTAGGTGCAGGGTGACGCTTCCGTCTGCGTTCTTGACGATGCGCTGTGACGGGTGCCAGGCGCGCTCGACGACATATGCCGAGGCCGAGGGTTTGAAGTGAAGCTCGATTTGCGAAACCTCC
>CAIOHW010000029.1 GCA_903858195.1 Oligoflexia bacterium
CCATCCATGGCACCTCGAAAATCAGTGTCCGTCGCCGGTGCCCGGCCCGTCAACTCCTGCAGCTTCGACTACACCCGGGCGTCAACGCGCTGACTGGCTCGGGCTGACAAGCGCCCAAAAAACGGGCACACTTGAGCGGGATGCCGAGCTCAAAAAACACCAACGCCGAACCGCTCGAGTCCACGCTCGGGCCTGCCGAGTGGTCGATCCTTCGGCCGCACTCGCAGCGAAACGCGCTCTTTGTCGTGTCGCCCACCCTCGATCTCATGACGGTCGCCCGGGCAGTGGCCAGCGATGACACTGCGCGTGTCTCGGAGTGGCTCTCCAGCGGAAGCCTTGCCCGCCCCACGGCCTCGCAGATCGCCGAGTGGGACGCTGCGCCCTCGCGCACCTTTGAAGCCATCGTGGTGGCACCCTACGTGCTGATGCGGGAGCTTGCCTCATGAGATTCAACCGCTCCGTCCTGATCGCCCTGTCTGCGGGACTCGCCGCCGGGCTCCTGATCGGCGGGACTTTAGGCTACCTCTCGGGGCGCCTCACCCGTCGACCCCCCCCCGGCAGCATCGCAAACCAGGCCATCCAGGTGTTTCGGTCAGGCCCCAGTGGCGAAGCCGGCGATGCCGCCCAAAACGCCATGGCAAACCTGCTCGACTCTTTCATTGCAAGTCAGTTCGAGGACTCTCCGATCGCCAACATCCCGCTCGAGGGCCGCGAGGACGACAAGGCCGTCTACATCGACATCCTCGCTGCCGACATCCAGAAAGACGACCTCAAGGTCTCGGTTGCCGAGGGAACCGTCACCATCACAGGAAAGATCGATCGCGGCGGCTTTAGCTCGCGCTTTGAGCGAAGCTTTCCGGTACCCGAGGGCGCGGATGCCTCTCGGGTGAAGATCCGCGCGGAGGGCGATCGCGTCGTGATCGAGTTTCCAAAATGAGAAGATCTGCGCTCGCACTTGGGCTCTGGATGGGATTGCTTGCCGCCTGCGCCACGACGGCATCCAGTTCCAGTTCCACTTCTGGCTCCGGCCCCCCCCCTTCAGAAGGAGTCTGCTTCAGCCCCGAAGAGGCCTGCGACGAGAGGCTTTCGGCCTTCATCCAATCGGCCAAGGTCTCGGTCGATGTGGCGGTGTTTGATATCAACCTCGACCAGGTCGTGCACCAGATCCTCGTGCAGTCAAAAAAGATCCCGGTGCGGGTGCTGGTGGACCGCCGGCAGTCGCGAGGCCGCCACTCGCTCGTACCCCTCATGATCAAGGCTGGAGCCAAGGTCCGCACCGGCTACCAGCGCGGCATCATGCACCACAAATTCGTGATCGTGGACGGCAGGCGGCTCATGACCGGATCGTTCAACTTCACGAACGGAGCTGCCTTTAAGAACCAGGAAAACCAAGTCTATCTCGAGAGCCCTTCGATCGTGGAGCGCTTCAAGCGCCGCTTTGATCAAAGCTGGAGCGAAGGACGCGTTGTGACGCACTGATTCATGAAGCCGGGCCGGGGCTCGGGCTTCGAGTCACTCGAGTCGTAGGAAACCCTTTGCCCGACCCAAGACTCCGCCTTAAACTGGAAGAATGAACACCCAGACCTACTGCGCTTCCAACATTGAATCCACGATCAACGGCATCCTCGAGAACCTCTGCAGCGGTGACGCCTGCTGTGCCGGCGGTTGAACCCGACTCACTTGAGTCGGTTCTCGCCCACCCCCTTCCTGAAGTAGAGCTTCGGCTCCAAAAAGAAGCCGGCTGCACTCCCGAAGATGCGGCCCTGCTCATTCGCGAGCTCAAGCGCTGGCTTTTTGCCTGTGCATGCCTCAAGAGTGCAAAAACCGGCCAGGTCCCGGACGGACTCCCTCCAAGCCTCACGATCACCCCCGAGCTCATCCCAATCGATCGGGCGTGGCACTGCTTCCTGCTGTTCACGCGGGATTATGAGAACTTCTGCAGCCAACGGCTGGGCGTCTTCATTCATCATGATCCACTGACTGAAGAGGAGCGGAGTCGCTTTGCCGAACTTCGCGACCAGAACCCCGAGGCTGCCCTCAAGGTGAGGCAGGACTCGTTGCGACCTCAACTGCGCTTTATCGGCGAGCTCTTGGGCCCGGATGTGCTCAAGCTATGGTTTGAAGAGCTTCCGCGCCGCTTTCACTTTCGCGAGCACCGCCCCTAGCGACTTGCGCTGGGGCATTCACCCCACGATCCAGTAGGCAATCGCTGGATAGGTGGCAAGCCACGCCCAGAAAAACCGGTTGAGCCCGAGCACCCAGGCGTTTGCCAAATGAAACAGCATCCCAAGTGCCAGAAGCCCAAGGCCTGCAGCAGCAAGCCCATCCGGGTGCCGTCCCGGCCAAACCGCAAGCAGCGTGGTGACCATCGCAAGACCGAGCTCGCCCGCAATCACGCCCCAGCCCGCTAGTCGCGCCACCGATCGGTTCGAAAACAGGCGCCCCACCCACGCAGGCACCGCGTGCTGCGGGAGCGAAAGAAACATCGGGAGCGCGCTCCCGTTTCGCCACGCGGGCTCCCGAAGCTTGACCCAGCCTGCCACCGCATACGAGAGCACCGCCTGAAGCGCGATATAGCCCAAGGCCACGCGGCAGGCCGTATCACTGAGACCTGCCAGGTGGGAGCCGGCCACCGAAAGCAGCACCACAAGCGTCATGCAGTCCGATCCGCCGTTGAATGTGCCGCGAAAGCGCATCGACCCCAGCAGCACGACACCCGAGAGCAGAAGGGGTACGGGCGACACCTCTCTGCCGGGCACGAGTGGCAGATCGAGCAGCACGGCGGCAAGCCCCACTTGCAGGGCGATCAGCCACGGCCAGATTCGATCTCCGAGCAAGAGACCGAAAACGGGAGCAAGCCTTCCGTACTCGCGCTTCAAGATGCTCCAGCGCCAGATGCCCGAAGCCCCGCAGTGCCGCCGAAGGCTCCAGAGTTCGACCCCCTGAAGCAGCACGGCCAGAGCCACGAGGGTTGCGCACGATCGAATCGCAAGCAGGTGAAATCCGCTCCCGAACATCATGACGGCCTCGCTTGAGTGGCGAGCTCGGGCGAAAGCAGCACAAGATCGCCATCGCAGGTGATGCGAAACTGAAAAGACCGGCCGAGCGCGAGCCGCTCCAGGCCCGCGTGCACCAGTGCGTAGCCTACCGACTGGGCTGCAAAGGCCTGTGGCTCGCCTTCGTAGTCGTTGATCTCCTGCACGAGTTGCTCAACGAGCGACTGCCAGGCAAGCGCCAGATTGGAACTGCCATTTGACAGGATCGAGACAATACCGCCACGCACCCCTGGATAGGGGCGCTGCCAGGTGTCCCCAGCCGGCCCCCCGATCCACCGCACTTCCAGCACATACGGAACCCCCGGTCGGTCAAAGAACCGCCACGACGGAGCGAGCGCACGCAGGAGCTGGAAGCGAAAACCGGACATGCTCCAGAGGATACCGGCAGGCGGGCTGGCCTGCCAGCGTGCGTATGGGTTAAGCTCGCGTCACCATGAAAAAGCTCCGGTTCATCAAGCCAAGCAACGGCGCCCACTGGGTGGGTGACGGATTTCCCGTTCGAAACATCTTTTCGTACGACGACATCGCCCACGAGATCTCGCCCTTTTTGCTGCTCGACTACGCGGGGCCACGTGAGTTTCCGCCGACCCAAAAAAAGCTCGGCGTGGGCGAACACCCGCACCGGGGCTTTGAGACCGTATCGATCATCTACTCGGGCGAAGTCTCGCATCGCGACTCATCGGGTGGCGGCGGCACGATCGGCCCGGGCGAAGTGCAGTGGATGACGGCCGCTTCGGGCCTCGTGCATGAGGAGTTCCATGGTCCGAACTACGCCAAAACGGGCGGGCCCTTCGAGATGGTGCAGCTCTGGGTGAATTTGCCCGCAAGCCAGAAGATGCGCGAGCCTCGCTATCAGGCGATCACAGCAGGCCAGATTCCTGAGGCCCCGCTCCCCGAGGGCGCAGGCCGTGTGCGCGTGATTGCGGGTTCATTTGATGGCGCAAAGGGTCCTGCAGACACGTTCACCCCGATGCAGGTGTGGGATGTGCGGCTTGAAGCGGGAAAAACCACCCGCCTCACGCTCACGCCCGGGCACACGGCGACGTTTCTCGTGCTCACCGGTGAGGTCAGGGTTTTAGGCCCGAACGGCGGGATGGAGCAGGTCAGGGAGGCCGAGCTTGCCGTATTTGAAACCGAAGGAAGCACGCTTCAGATCGAGGCTTCGACAGCGAGCAAGATCCTCATCCTTTCAGGTGAGCCCCTCAATGAACCGATCGTCGGATACGGGCCCTTCGTGATGAACACGGAGCAGGAGATCCGCCAGGCATTTCGCGACTACCAGAGTGGTCGCATGGGCAGGCTCAAAGACTGAATGGATTGAAATTGGCGTCCCCACGGGGATTCGAACCCCGGTTACCTCCGTGAAAGGGAGGTGTCCTAGGCCTCTAGACGATGGGGACGCAAGAAGCCTCTCGAAAAAGAGAATCCGATGGATAAACCTGACGCGCGCGCTTTTCAACCACCAAAGTTCACCCGGTCAAAAAAAGCCGGTCACTTCAGGCTGGCTAGCCCGTCTTGGGCCTCCCGCGCGGCGAGTTCCGTGTAGCCGCCGATGAGCTCATCGCCCGCCCAGATCTGGGGCATGGTCTTCATCCCGGAGCGCTTCTCTAGAGCGTCCCAGGCGGCGTCATCGTCCTCGGCCACCCGGATCTCCTCAAAAGGCAGCCCCTTTTGCTTGAGCATCGCCTTGGCGCGCTCGCAGTAGGGACAGTAGTTCATGGTGTAGACGACGATCTTTTTTGCCATTTAGAACCTCACCTGTAGCCCCGCCGACTGGGCGAGGACTTCTGCCAGCACTGAAAACACTTCAAGCCCGCGACCCTTGTCATCAAGCCACTGCCCACGGGTGGTGTCCCACCCAAAATGATGGGCCGTGCCCTGGGACGCAAGAGCCAGCCAAAGCTGCCGCACCGAGGGCTGGGCACTCAGGATGATCTTGATTCGACCCGGGAGCGTGAGCGTCAAGACCCCCAGAGTGAGCTCGCACTCGACTCGGTCGGGATCCACGTCTTCGAGGGCGTCAGCCACCCGTTCAAGCGTCCCGGCCACGGTCTTGCGGTACTCGGACTCGGGCCAGTCAGAGGCGGATTTAAAGACGG
>CAIOHW010000030.1 GCA_903858195.1 Oligoflexia bacterium
ACACGAACTCACACAACTCTCTCGATGCCGAGTCCTACCCATTCCCTTTCAACAAGATGGGAATGACCCGTTTTTATCGCTACAGTCGCGCAGCAGGTGGCCAGCCAACCCAGCTGACCGTTTCGATTTCAGCGCCCTCCGGTTAATGCCTGCACCAACCCAACTGCCCTCATGGACCTCTACGTTCTTCGAGCCGGCGCCATCGTGAGCTCTCAAACCCAGGGCTCAACACCCTCCTGCCCCAGAGTGAGTTTCATCGCCGAGCCCGGCACCACCTATGTCATCGAAGTGCAGGGCAGGCCATCCACCCTGGACGGACTCACCTACACGATCGGAGTGAACTAGATGAAGCGGATCTGCACCCTTCTTGCTTTCCTCGCCATCAGCCTGAGCGGCGGACGGCTACGGGCCCAAGAGCCCCAGCCGCAGGTCCGCCAACAACAGGTACAAATGCTCCACGGAGGCAAACAGCGTTTTCCGGTTGAACTTCGCGTGGTCGGACAGGGTGGCAAAAGACGGGGCACCTACATTCCGCCTGACACCTGGACGCTCGTGCGCGTGCTCCTGCTCCCGGGCTCAGGCTGTGAGAGCTTGAATGTCACCTTCTCAGGTCGTGATGGTCTGGAGATCGAAAACCCCGGGCAAGTCCATGCGCTCGGTGCCTGCAAACCAGAAGGCCATGCCATTGACCTCCAAGTGAGGCTTCCTGCAAACGAGGCGGGAAGGATCTCGGCCCAGATGCAGATGGGCCTCGAGGACTCGGGCCGCTCCATGGCGGCAAGCACCTCGGTGCTCGTGGCCACTGCTCGGGATGTCATCCGCAAAGGAGCCAGGCTCCACGGCCAAAGACGCGAAGCCTCCAAAGTGCAGGAAGGCGAGCAGACCACCCGGGACGGGCGTCCGCTCCAGGTCATCGAATCGAACTAAGATCCGCCCTTGTAGAAGTACCGGCCGTGGTGCTTGTTAAGAAGCGTCCAGTCGCCCGGAGCGGCATCTTGCGCGATGAACTCGCCGATCTGGTTCACCTTCGAGTCGAGATCGTCGATGTAATGCACGATGAGCGCCTCGAGCGTTTGCGGCATCACGGGCGATCCGTACTCAAGCTTGCCGTGATGGGCGAGCACGAGGTGCTTGACGAGGAGTTTCTTGTGCTCAGGAAACGGAGCCGGAAGCCTGCCGGGCTGTGACTCGAGCCACCGAATCTTGCGATCAATGAGCTCCACGCCCATCACCAGATGACCCACGAGCTTGCCCTCAAGCGTGTAGTCGGTGGTCTTTTCGAAACTGAGCTCCCAGATCTTGGCGATGTCATGGAAAAACCCGCCCAAGAAAAGCAGGTCCCGATTCACCCGCTCCCCCTGCTGGGCGGCATAATGCACGCCCAAAAAATCGAGCACCCGGGTGATCGACACGATGTGCTCGAGAAGCCCCCCCGGATAAGCGTGGTGCATGGCCTTGGCGGCAGGCGCGCGCTTGAGGAGCCCCGCGATCTCGGCATCATCCTTGAGCACCGCCTCGGCAAGCGCACGGTAGTGCGGGTCCTGCATGGTGGCCACTTTTTCGAGCAGTACGCCATAGAGCGCGTCCGAATCCACGCGTGCCTTGGGCAGGTAGTCGGCGAGCACGACCTGATCCTCCCTGAGCACTTCGAGGCCGTTGACCACGACCTGAAGCCTTCCCTGATAGCTCTGCACCCGTCCGTGCACGAGCACGATGGCATCGCGCACGGCGTGGCCCGAGTGCCGGGCGGCATCCTCCCAGATCCGTGCTTCGATCTCGCCCGAAGAATCCATGAGCACGAGGTTCAAAAACGGCTTGCCGTTCTTGCCCATGCCAAGCGCGCTGTACTTGATGATGAACGAAGAGGAGACCTCCTCCTTGTCCTTGAACTGGTGGATGTACTGCGACTTCTGAACGCTCTTGAGGGTCGAGGCCATGACGGGTTCTCCTGCTCTTTCTATTCGGGTCGGGTCTGCTTAAAACGAAAGGCCACCCAGCCTGAGCTCGAAAAAGAGCTCAGACTTTCCGCCCCGGGCCTTCTCCGTGCCCTGATGATATTCGACCGCAGTCACGAGCGGCACATAGTTCATGACCACCCAGTCCCCACGGATGCCGGCACCCCAGGCTGGCAGTGCCACAGGCTTTGCGCCGGGTGCACCGATCCAAGAAGTCTCGGCGAAGGCCAATCCCTGAAGCAGCTCAAAGAAGAGCGGGTAGGTGGACCAGCCCTGCTCCACTCGCCGAATAGGAAAACGCAGGTCAAGCGAGGCAACCGCCGCATTGCGAAGCCCCGTGTACACCTGCTGCGGGTAGCCTCTCATCACGAGCTGGTCAAAGCTGAAGCCCGGAAAAGAGTCCACCAGCTGATTGCGCCTGCCTTCGAGCTGCACGGAGTTTGCGTCGGAGACTGCCACCTGCCAATGCGGCCAAAGCACCGTGTGGCCACCGAGGTGGAAGTAGTGGTTCTGCGCCCAGAGGAGCTCATGCCCCGTGCGATCCGGAAACAGGGACCACTGGTGGCCGATCGCCCCGCGAAAGCCCTCCTCGGTGAGCACCGACTGTCTGGACGTATCCGTATTGGCATAGTCCAAGGCTGCCCTGACTTGCGGGACTTGAAAGAGCTTCTGGGTGAGATTGCCCGAGTCGCGATCATAAGCCTGCACCCTCTCCCAGGCCCAGCTGATCGAAGGATTGATCAACGCCTCGGTCAACGGCCTGAAAAGCGACAGGCTGACCCCCACCGAATCCTCGCGCTGATAGAGCAGCTGCGAGACCCCCTGCAGACGACTCGATCCTGTCACGCTCCACACGGCGCCCAGCGCCCGGTTGGAGTAGTTGAGGGTGGCCTCGGGCACCAGGAGGTTGGTGTCGTAGCCCACCTGCAGAGAATACCGATGCACATCCAGCGCATCAAAGCCCGCAACCAGAGCCGCGATCGAAAGTCCACCGCTTGCCGAGCTCTGGATCAGGGGACTCCAGGCCCTCGGAA
>CAIOHW010000031.1 GCA_903858195.1 Oligoflexia bacterium
CACTGGTGGTACCACCCGGCCACTCGCGGATCGAACTCCATCAAGGCGATCCTGCCCGTGGTGTTTGCCGAGGGCGGGAGGTTCGAAAAGCTCTACTCCAAGCCCATCTACGGCGCCAAGGGCGGGATCCAGAGCCTGAACTTCAAAGACCGGCAGTGGATCCACCGCGATCCCAATACTGGAGAGGTCAAGGATCCGTACAAGACACTCGATCCGGTGTTTGCTCCCAATGACCCCTTTGCGCCGCCGATCAGTGAGCGGCTCTTTCAGTTTGACGAGATTAACCAGGGCGGAGCCGCGATGCAGGCGTACGCGCGCATGCAGTTCACCCAGATGCTCCCCGAGGAGCGCAAGGCCATGCAGGCGGCCCTGCTTCGCTACTGCGAGCTCGACACCTTTGCGATGGGGATCTTGATTGAGTACCTGCGCGAGAGGGCGGGGGACTAGGCCCCCAACCTAAACCACCCGTTTGCGCCCCTTTTTGCGGAGCCGAGCAGTAGCCTCCCGAATCTCCTCCATCTGCTCACAAATCTCCTGATCAAACTTCGACCTAAATTGCGGGTCCAGAGAGTCACCCTCTGCGGTATACAAGTCCTCCCATCTGCCGCGCAGCAGCCTTGAGTCATCCCGCAGCTCCAAAAAGCCCGACGCGCGAAAGAGCCACTCCCGGTCATCCCACGTGACCTTGTGCTTGCGGTCAACGCGCTTTGCGATGACGAGGCACGCACGTGAGAGCTCAAGCAGGGTTGCGGCGTGGGCCTTCCAGAGGTCCACGCCGTCGGTGTCCCGGAGCAGACCGCGGGCGGCCGCCTTTCCAAAGAGCTTCGCGACCTGGGCCGCCTCGGTGATCATGCGCCAAAATTCGTCGGGATGGGTTTCGGAGACATCAAAATCAGTGATCTTCATTGGAGCACTCCTTCGTCAAAAGTCAGGACATCGATTCGGACCTCGGCATTTTTGGCCCGAACCTGCTCGTGCCAGTGGCTCTGGTCGGGTTTCGACCGGAAGCGCTCGAAGAGCAGCCGGGATACGGCATAAAGGTAGGCAGCCAGGGCTTCATCGGTGCGTGCTCTCGAGTCCACCTGGTCGAGGACTCCGCGGGCGGCCTTTTGCTGTGGCTCGGAGCCGATGCAGAGGAGCAGCTCAGCATGGCAGGCCTTCTGCTCCTGCCTCTTCTGCACCCAGTCCCGGTAGTAACCGAGGACCGCCTCCACGGTCGCAGGATTGCGGTCGTGCGCGGTGTGGACGATGGCAACCTCCCGGGGATCGGTGATGAGCTCCAGTGGCTCAAAGTCCTCGTCCACTCGGCGGACCATCAGGATCCAGTTCAACATCTTGGTCTTCTTTTCCATGTCGTTCTCCTTACGCCCCGTAAGACACAAGCTACTGCGCGGGGGTGGGAGAATCTGGATAGGGAGTGTGTCACCTCAGACACGAGTAGGGCAGCAAAGCCCAACGGGTGGCGCTACGCTCTCACCCAAAACAAATAAAACGCATGCGTCGCGCGCGTCGCTGCGAGATAGGCGCGCCGCCAGGCAAGCTCCCTGAGCTCGGGCTTTTCGTGGTTGCGGTCATCACGCAAGAAGGCGACCACCACCTTGGCCTCCAGGCCCTTGGCCCGGAGCGCGGTCTCAACCCCATCGGCGTGGCTTGGCGGAAAAATCCCGGGTGTCCTGCCCTTGCCGCCTCGAAGCCAGTCGCGGCTATCAGAGCTCAGGATCAGGGTCGAGTCCGGCGCCTCGCGCCTGCCGAGGACCTTCTCGAGCTCGCCTACGATTGCTGATGCGGGAATGGTCTTGGGATCGGGAGCGTGGTTCTTGCCCTCGCGGTTCTGGTCCAGCCCCATCATCGACTCGGCTGCATCGGCGCCGACGAGACTTCCCAAGAACTCCCGGGCAAGCCGCCGAATGCTGCTTCCGTTTCGAAGGTTGTTCTTGAGTTGAAAGGGCGCCTCCCAGGGGGCGGCCCCTTCCCACGCGCTTGAGGTGAAGTCCTCGAGATCAGCGCCCTGCTGCCGCCACTTCTGGGTCGGATCATGGGCGATGGTCAGGTAGCAGCGCGATGCCGCCTGTGCAGCCGAAAGCGCCATGAGCTGCGCCCCACTCAGGTCCTGCGCCTCGTCCACCAGAATGTGGGTGAGCTTGGCAAGCCATCGGGGGTTTGCGCGAATGGCCTCGGCGACATCAATAAACTGCGACTCGTAGTCGCCGGACTTCTCGCCCTGCGGATCCACGTACGCTTCACCCAAGAACTCGCGGGCAAGGTCGTCCATCTTGAGGAGTCGCACGCCGGCACCCTCGAGCGATCTCCCGAGCGCCTCGGCAAGCCGCTCGTTGTAGCACAGCATGAGCACCTGGCCGCCCTGCTCGGCGAGTGTGCGCGCCTCCCGAAGCAGGACCTGGGTCTTTCCAGTTCCGGCAACGCCCGTCACGGCACGGTGCTTGGTGCGCGCCCTCAAAAATCTTTTCTGCTCGAGTACCCCCGGCTCGCCGGGCTCAAAGGGCCGCAGCGAGGCTTCGGTCTCGGCCTCCTCGGCGATGCGAATGAGGGTGTTCAAGACTGAGTCAAATCGAGCGGGGGGCTGCTCCAAGGTCTGGAGGTGCTGGAAGTGTGGCGCAATCGATGGGCCTCGAACGAAACGAAAGCCCTCACCAAGCTCAGGATTTCGGATGGTGCCCGAAAACCCCTGCAGCGACTCCTCGCCGTGCGGCGCCCAGAGGCAGGATCCGACACCGGATTCTGGAACATCGAGGAATTCGGAGAGCACCCGGCGCTGGCCCCTGAGCTGGCGCGAGAGGTCCTTGTTCTTTTGGCCTGTTGAAGTCTCGTAAGTTGCCACTGGAGCCTGCGAGAGGTTTCGGACCTCGCAATCTTTCGCCTCGATGATGTGGATGCCGTGCCGGGGGTGGAGCAGAACGAAGTCGAGATCCGAGTCGGCGCGGTGGTTGCCCACATCAGGCAGATGGACCTTGGGAAAAACCCGCCAACCTTCCCAGAGGCCAAGGCGCAGCGTGCGCAGGGTCTCGGCCTCGAGGCGCGAGAGTCCGGCAGGGGCCTTGGGGTAGACGGAGTCGATGGGCATGCGCTTGATTCTACACACAGAACGGGGTGTTGGCTTGCCGCAGAGCACACTGACCCCAAATGTCAGCCCCTTGCCGGAGGATATCGGTCGGGGGTGGGACGGCGAATGGCAGTACCGGGTTCGTCGGTGGGGCAGGGTCTTCAACTCAAACAACAACTCAAGGCGCTGCTCGAGCGCCAGGGCATGACGGCAGCCGAGCTCTCGCGCCGATCGGGCGTGCCCAAGCAGGTGCTGAGCCTGTGGCTGGCAGGTGTCGAGCCGCGAAAACTCACGCAGCTCAAGCTCGTGGCGGAAGTGTTTTCAATCAGTGTCGACGAGCTCTGCTTTGGCGCAGCGCCCACGCAGAAAGAATGGATCGAAGGAACGTTCACGGGTCGCATCAGGCGGGTTCCCGCCGGAGGGAGTTAGCCCCATGTTGAGCTTCATCATCTGGATCATCGCCATTTCCATCTTCATTCAGAGCGGTCTGGGCTTTCTCTGTCTCTACGTGGGGCTGCGCGTGCTCGCGAGCCCATACTTTTGGCTCGCGTGCTACTTCCTCTACCTTTGGGCAAACAAGAAGTAGCTCGCCCGCGCCTGCGGTCCATCACAAGCGACTTCCGGTCAATCACAGGCGACTTCGCTCAGTGGGTCGCGTCATCCCCTCCGATACTGTCTGGGCGGAGGACGAATGTCGCTCGTACTGAAGGAAAAACTGCAGACCCTTTTGAGCCAGAAC
>CAIOHW010000032.1 GCA_903858195.1 Oligoflexia bacterium
CAAACGGTCCGGCGCAGAGGCGGAAACCTCAACTGATCTCAGACCAATGATCATCCTCTTTCGGATCGATGAGCGGAAGGCCCGGATCTGAAGCTCTAAGCCACTCTTGAAAACGTTTTTCGAAGACAGGAAAGGACTCGTTTGGAAAGTCCCACGCCAGCACGGGCTTTCCAGCACGAAATACGATGAAACCCATATCCCGATCCGGAAACCCCAGAGCACGTTTGAGTACGCTTTCGGGATCGCCGATCACCATGTGCTGAAAATGAACAGCGGTGATCCATGCCATCTCGTCAAAATCGAGGGCAGCCTGCCCCTTGTAGAGCGGAATCACGAGCCCGAAGTGCATCTTGAGATCCGAGTACCGGGCAGTGAAGTCGATCACCCGTTTAGCGACCGAATAGGACCAGTAAGACTGCAGGTTGAATGCAAACAGGCACCAGGTTTCATGGGTGAACTCGGGCTCAAGCACACGCAAGATCTTTTCATCCATCCACAGCATCGGCTTTGAGCGATACCAAAGAGGAATCAGCCTTTTTCGGGCCAGGTCCATGGCCTTATCGAGCGGGATCTTCTTTTTACCCGAAATCCACGGCATGCGATCAGTTCCTCCTCATGAAGGAGACAAACGAGGCGATAAACGTCACGCCGGAAGCCAGCGCAAAAGTGAACTGCAGCGCGGTACTGAAATCTCCATGTTCCTGCAGTCGCCACCCAAAGAGCGCCGTCGACAGGCCGGTGCCCATCACCATGCCGAGGTTTCGAATGGTTGCCAGCAATGCTGATGCAACTCCCAGACTCTCGAGCGGGACGGCACTCATGATGGCGCTATTGTTGGGCGATTGAAAAAGCCCGGTCGCCAGTCCCACAGCCGCAAGGCCCACGGTCAGCGGCAGCAGGTCCATCCCAGCATGCAGTCCTGCGCCGACGAGCCCGGCAAACGAGAGCAGGGTCACTCCTCCCACCGCTGCCCCCAGTGCGCTCAGGCCTGACGTGCCAAAGCGATCCGACAGCCGACCACTCAGAGGTGCCACGATGAAGATCGTGAGCGGGATCGCCGTCATCATCCAACCGGACTGTTGCGGATTCAGGTTGAGCACCCGCTGCAGGAAAAAGGGCATCAACACCGAAACCGTGGAGTACGACACAAACGTCAGGAAGCTTGCCAGGTTCGACATCCAGAAGCTCCGGATTCGAAGCAGAGACGCATCAAAGAGGGGTGCCTCGGCCCGAGCCTCCACCTTCAAAAACACTACAAACAGTGCGGCCGCAGTGAGGCAGGTCGCCCAGCGAATCTCCGTGAGCATCGGAAAGAGGCGCGAGGCCTGGACATCGGGAGGGTCAAACGCGGCTAGAAATAGAAGCAGGATCAGCGCCTGAAGAACGGCCCCTTTCCAGTCAAAGCGAAACTGCGAGCCGGCTCTCGGCCCTTGCCCAACGAAACGAGCGGCGAGCACGAGACCCAGCAGCCCTACGGGCAGGTTTACCCAGAAGATGCTGCGCCACCCCAGGCCTCCGATCAGCATACCGCCCAGTGCCGGTCCACTGAGTAGCCCCGCACTGACCACCATCCCCATGGTGCCAAGGGCACCGCCCCTCTCGTTCTTAGGAAAAGCCGCCGTGATGACGGCAGGCCCATTGGCCATCAGAAGCGCCGCGCCCGCCCCTTGGAGCAGGCGAAAGCCGATCAAAGCGCTCAAGTCGGGGGCGATACCGCACAGCAGCGAGCCCAATGTGAACACCGAAAAGCCCAAGACGAGTGTGCGACTTCGCCCCAACTGGTCGGAGAGGCGCCCTGCCGGCAGGATCAGGCAAGAAATGGCGATCAGGTAGACGACCACCACCCACTTCACGTCGGGAAGGTCACTCGAGAACTCCCGAGCCAGCGTGGGAAGCGCGATATTGACGATGCTGGAGTCGAGCGTGGCCATGAAGGTCCCGCAGGCGACGGCTCCCAGCGCCCACCATTTGTGCGACATTCGGTCAGAGCATATCCGAGTTTTACTCGGTTTGCAGGTTGGTTTATGTTCGCTCCCCTATGTCAAAACCTACCGCAGCCGAACTCAAGAAGCTGTCAAACGAGCTCCGGGTCCACATCCTCGAGATGATCACCGAGGCCAAGTCGGGACACCCCGGTGGAAGCCTATCGGCCATCGATGCCATGACGGCACTCTGGTTTGCCGAGATGCAGGGAGTACCCCAGGGTGCTCCGGATGCATCTCGCGACCACTTTGTTCTTTCCAAGGGGCATGCGGTTCCGGCCCTGTATGCCATCCTTGCCCAGAAGGGCTACATCCCATTCGAAGAGCTCAAGACCCTGCGCCGCACGGGAGCCCGCCTCCAGGGCCACCCCGACCGGGTCAGACTCCCGATTGTCGAGGCCTCGACCGGCTCGCTCGGACAGGGCCTTTCGGTTGCCTGTGGAATGGCCATGGCCCACAAGCTCTCGGGGTCCAAGTCCCGCATCTACTGTATGGTGGGTGACGGCGAAATCCAGGAAGGCCAGATCTGGGAGGCAGCTCTCTCGGCGCCCAAGTTCGAACTCTCCAACCTTTGCGTGATCCTCGACAACAACGGCGGCCAGATCGACGGACCCACCGACGAGGTGCTCTCGCTCAAGCCCATCGCCGAGAAATGGCGGGCTTTTAACTGGGAAGTCATCGAGATCGACGGCCACAACTTTGACCAGATCCTCGGTGCCTACCAGAAGGCCCGCGAGCTGGAATCCAAAGGATCCAAAAAGCCCGTCTTCATCATCGCCAATACCGTCAAGGGCAAGGGCGTCTCATTCATGGAAAACAAGATCGAATGGCATGGCGCAGCCCCCAAGGCCGAAGACGCCAAGCGTGCCATCGAGGAGGTCCGGAAAAATGGCTAAGGCAACTCGTCAGTCGTTTGGTGAAGCTCTCGCCCGCCTCGGTGCAGAACACAGCGAAATCGTCGTGCTCGATGCCGACCTCTCGAAGTCGACCAAGTCGGATCTTTTTGCCAAGAAGTTTCCCGAGCGCTTTTTTGAAATGGGCATTCAAGAAGCCCACATGATCGGTGCCGCCTCTGGGATGGCATTCTCTGGAAAACTGCCTTTTCTATGCAGCTTTGGTGCGTTTTTGACCGGCCGCTACGACCAGGTCCGGCTCAGCGCCGTCTACTCGGGCGCCAATGTTCGCATCATCGGTACGCACGCAGGCCTGGGCATTGGCGACGATGGCCACAGCCAGATGGGCCTTGAAGATGTGACCCTCATGCGCGTGCTTCCCACGATGGGTGTTTTTCAGCCCATGGATGACGCCGAGACGCAGGCGATCATGGATTATCTGGTCAAGCAGTACAAAGGCCCGGCTTACCTCCGGCTCACCCGCCAGACGATGCCGGATTACTCGGACAAGGCCGCTCCTTTTGTCGCCGGCAAGCTCCGTAAGGTGGCGACGCTGGGCACGGGCGCAAAGACCCTGCTTGCGATCGGAAGCGGCGCAGGCGTCGCCGAGGCGATGGGTGCTGCTGAGCGCCTGACCGCCAAGGGCTACACGACTCACGTCGTGAACTGCCACACCCTCAAGCCCTTTGACTCGAAGGGGCTCATGGAGCTTGTGAGCTCGCTCAAACCCTCGCAGATCTTTACGGTCGAAGACCACTCGGTGATTGGCGGCCTGGGCTCATGCGTTGCCGAAGTGCTTTCTGAGAACGGGGTCGGAGTGAAGCTCACCCGCTTTGGCTGCCAGGACCAGTTTGGGGAGAGCGGCGAGCCAGTGGAGCTTTTTGAGAAGCACGGCTTCTCGGCGGCAAAAATTGCCGAAAAGATGGCCTAAAAGGGCCCTAAATTCATTGAAGTCAAAGAGGGCTCGGCAGCTTTTGCCGGGCCCTCTTTTTTTTCCAGACTTTCGAATGCACTTCCGATCAGTCGGGCATGAAGGCTCGACTTTCTGTTGCCATGCTTGCCGCCACAGTCTCTGCCGCATCGCCCCCGGCATCCGCCTCGGACTGCATCCGGGACGGGTTTCTTCCCAAGAACACGCTCTCGATTTCATCAGCCCACGGTTCAAACGGAATGGACGAGAAGCGTTTCAATGAGCTCATTGACCGGGTCGACCAGTTCTACAAGCCTGTCGTGGCCCAACAGGGTGCTCAGCTCGTATTCGAGAGGCTGTGGTCTGATGGAACGGTCAACGCATACGCCTCACGTCGCTCCAGCCAGTGGGTCGTGTCCATGTATGGGGGACTTGCCCGCCACGCCGCGATCACCCCGGACGGCTTTTCACTCGTCGTCTGCCATGAAGTGGGTCACCACCTCGGCGGAGCACCCAAGTATCGCGGGGAGTGGGCTGCAAACGAGGGGCAAGCCGACTACTTCAGCACTCTGAAATGCCTGCGCACCGTCTTTGAAAAGGACGACAACATTTCGATCGTCAAGCAGCTCTCTGTCCCCGACTCGGTGACCCGAGCCTGCGAAGCCAGTTTCGGTGATGCGGCTGCAATCGCTCTCTGTCAGCGATTGTCCATGGCCGGAAGGTCGACGGGGGAACTCATGCGCCTGCTTGGGGGCTCGCCTCCCATCGACTTCACGACGCCGGACCCCAATCAGGTTTCAAGCACGCAGGATGCCCATCCGGCAGCCCAGTGTCGACTCGACACCTACTTCAACGGCTCGATCTGTCAGGTCAACAAGTCAGAGCCCCTGAGCAGCAACGACCCGACCGTGGGGACCTGCTCGGAAGAAAAGAACGACAAGATCGGCACTCGCCCGCGCTGCTGGTACAAGCCCTCAAGCGGAGGGGGTACTGATCCGGACCCCAACCCTCCCACCGACGGCATCGCACGCGCCCCCACATTCAATGGGCAGGCGCAGCTCGTAGTCCGGAATCCGTATGGCACAGTTTCGATCGACTACGATGTCTCCGACATCACCGGATCGGCCGGCATCTACTTTGAAGTTTCGCGTCCCAACCAGGTGTTTTCTGATCCGAACTCAACGAGACCCGACCCGAATGTGACCACCGGCTTTTCTCGTGCGGGTACGACGGGTCGGCTTTGGCTCGTGCCTGCCCAGCATCTTCCGGGCTGGGCAACCTACCAGATGCGACTGATCGCACTGGATTCGACTGGCAGGACTCCGGTGAGCCGCTTCTCGAACTCCTCGACCCTCACTTGGTCGGCGAGGCGACGTGGGCTTTCTGGCGTGTATCAATCCACACCGCCAGTACGATGATCACACCCTTGATCACCTTCTGGTAGAACTCGGGGATCGCCATCAGGCTCATTCCGTTGTTGAGCGTCCCGATGAGAAACGCGCCCAGCACCGAACCCGATACCGAGCCGCTCCCTCCCTGTAGGCTGGTTCCGCCAATCACGACTGCCGCAACGGCATCCAGCTCAAAGAGCTCCCCTGCGGTAGGGAGGGCACCGTTGAGGCGCGCGGTCAGGATCGCTCCGCAAAGTCCAGACAGCATCCCCATGGCCGCATAGATACCGAGCGTGAGCCTGCGAATCGGGACACCAGCAAGCCAGGCGGCCTCGGCATTGCCTCCCAGCGCCAGGGTAAATCGGCCCAGCCTCGTGCGCTCAAGAACGAATGCACCACCCATGGCCAGGAGCGCAAACAAGAGCACCGGGTAAGGAAGCCCATTGTAGCTGCCAAAGACATGGGCAGCACCACCGGCAAGGGCTGCTCCCCCGAGGATGGCAAGCGACCGCCGTGACCAGGGTTCATTACCGCGGAGAACACGCATGAGCAGGAACGCAAACAGGAGGCCACACAGCACCAGCGTAGGAGTCGCCGCAAGATAGCCCTGCCCGAGCTCATTGAAGGCATCACCGGTGGGCGCCACTGCTGCACCCCCTGAGAAGATCAGGGCTGCTCCGCGGGCAATCACCATCATGCCGAGAGTAATGATGAAAGGGGCAATTCGATAACGAGTGATCATCCACCCGTTGAATGCCCCCACGCATAGCCCCGTGACCACTGCAGCAAGCACAGAAGCCATCGCCCCCCAGCCCAGGCTGACTTGTGCAAGCCCCGCTGAAATTCCGCACAGGGCCACTACACTTCCCACCGAAAGATCGATCCCTCCGATCAGAATGACGTAAGTCATGCCGATCGCGAGAATTCCGTTGATGGCGACCTGCCGGGTGAGGTTCGTAAGGTTTCTCGCCTCCGTGAATGTGCCACCCGTCATGAAGTGCAGGAGTACTGCGAGGCCCAGCACCACGATCAAGCTGCGAAAAGTGCGAGTCGAGAAGTTCATAGTGATGCGGCCTCCATGATTTGCTCCTGAAGTGCGGCGGGCGTATCGGCATCCGCTTTGATTTCGCGCGAGATGCGCCCCTCCCGAAGCACCAACACTCGATGGGAAAGGCCGATCAGTTCAGGCAGTTCGGACGAGACGAGTACGATGGCCAGTCCTTCGGATGCGAGTTTCCGGATCCACTGGTAGATCTCAGCCTTGGCGCCGATATCAACGCCACGGGTGGGCTCATCGAGAAAGAGCACGGACGGGCGGGTCTCAAGCCACTTGGCGAGCACCACCTTTTGCTGGTTTCCGCCGCTGAGTTCTGAAACGGACTGCATGGGGTTCACGCACTTGATCCGGAGCTTGGGAATCCAATCCACCGACCCACTCAATGAGGCGGGCGAGCCCCCACTCTTGGCGAGTGCGGCGAGCCCCAGGTTCGAAAGGATGCTCTGCCCCAGCATGAGACCGCTTCCCTTGCGGTCTTCAGACAAGAAGGCCAGCCCCGCCCGAAGCGAGTCCACCGGGCGCCCAATCCCAAGGGGAATTCCACCCACCTTGACGCTTCCTTCGATCAGATACCCAGGGCCGCGAGGTCCATCCGGATGAAAATAGCCAAAAAGCGTCTCGAGGATCTCGGATCTTCCAGATCCCAGGAGCCCTGCGATCCCGAGCACCTCTCCGGCACACACCTCGAAGGAGACTCCATGCAGGCGCTTCCTTCCGCCGGGTCTGGTCATCGACAGGCCTTGAACCTCGAGGGCGACGGTCGTGCGAGCATGACCGCGGGCGGGATATACATCCTTGATCTCTCGCCCCACCATCGCCCTGACAATTCTGGGCTCCAGCTCCGCGCGTGATGCCCTGGCAAAGCCCTCCACGCTCCTGCCATCCCGAAGGACCAGCACCCGGTCGGCCAGCTCGAAAACCTCATCCATGCGATGGGTGATGTACAGAATGCCCCGACCCTCGCCCTTAAGCCTGCGGATAATGCCATAGAGGCGGCCCACCTCGGCCTCACTCAACGCCGAGGTCGGTTCATCAAAAACAATGACGCGGGCATCGCGATGAAGTGCTCGTGCGATCTCGACGAGCTGCCGCGATCCGATCGAAAGAGTCTTCACCAACGCATCCGCCCTGAGGTCAAAACCAAGACCATCCAAGAAACGCTGCGCCTCCTCCAAAATCGGCTTCCATGCAATCACCGCTGGCAGGCGATCCAGCACCAGGTGCTCGGCCACGGTGAGCTCGGGAAAAAGCGCGAGTTCCTGGTGGATCATG
Organism: Oligoflexia bacterium; assembly: GCA_903858195.1. Lineage (GTDB taxonomy): Bacteria > Bdellovibrionota > UBA1018 > UBA1018 > UBA1018 > CAIOHW01. The sequence continues at coordinate 7,506 of CAIOHW010000032.1, forward strand.
GCGATGCCGGCGGCATGCGCGTCGCGGGTGTCCTGAAATGAGGCGGTCACCGAGGTCTCGGCATCGCCCAAAACAACATCACCACCAAATGAGCCCGAAGACCAGACGCCGCTCAGGATCTTCATGAGGGTGGACTTTCCAGCCCCATTTTCTCCCATCAGTGCAACGACTTCGCCCTCAAAAAGGTCGAGATCCACCCCGTCGAGCGCCCGCGCTCCAGGAAAATCCTTAGTGATTGATCGCATCGCAAGCAGGCGACGCGGTCCGGATTCCATCAGTTTGCAGCCTTTTTGGAATAGACCGACTGCCGCGAATGGAATCCCGTCTTGATGATCCTGGACTCAATCTGCGAGGCGTCGATGCCCAACACCGGTGTGTTGATCGTCGGCACGTCCTTGAGGCCGTTGTTCACCTTCGAATCAGCCACCAGGGGCTTGCCCTGTGCAAGCTGTACGGCCACTTCGGCAGCACGTCGGGCCATGTCCTGGATCGAGATCTGCACCTCGAACTGCTGTTTGCCCGCAACCATGTTCTGAATCGATGCGAGATCGGCGTCCGCACCGGCGACAAAAACCTTTCCCGCGAGCTTCTGCTCATCAATGGCCTGAACCGCGCCATGGGCCATGCCGCTATTGTTGGCGATGATGGCCTGGATGTTGTTCTTGTTCTGGGTGAGCACGTTCTCGGTTGTCTCCATCGCCAGCCGTGGGGACCAGCCGGGATGGTACTGCTTGAGCACCACTTTCACGCCGGGGTGGCGTGCCAGCACGGCAAGTGCGCCGGCGGTTCGCGCCTCCGCCACCGAATGACCGGCCTGTCCCATCAGGATGACAAAATTGCCATTGCCACCCGTGAACTTCAGCGCCGCTTCAGCCTGCAACGCACCCACCTTGAGGCTGTCTTCGGTGATGTACGCATCCAGGTCACCATTGCGGATCAGGCGGTCATAGGCCACGACCTTGGTGCCATCACGCTTGGCCTGCTTGACGAAGGAGGTCGCCGTATCTCCATTCACGGGCTGGATCACGAGCACGTCCACGCCACGCGAGAGCATGTTGTCGACTTCGGATGCCTGGGTCTGCTCACTATTATTGCATGAGGCAAAGACCACTTCCGCGCCGAGCGCCCGGGCGGTCTCCTCAAAGACCCTCTTGTCGCGCTGATAGCGCTCTTCCTGCATCGTGCTCAGTATGAAGCCGATGCGCGGCTTCCCGGCAAGCGCCTGTGCCGAGCAGGCAAGAACCAGCAGTTGAGCCAGGCGGAACCAGAAAGAGAGTCTTTTCATAGGCTGTGGTTACTTTTGGGGACCCCAGAGTGTCAATTGCGCCTTTCCGGGACCTTTGGCACTCTAGACTCCATGAATGGCTCGACAGGTGCCCGCATCATTCGCCCCGGAAAACCGCTCTTCACAGAAGGCGAGACCCCGCGGAGCATCTTCCTGATCAAGCGCGGGACGCTGGCGATCCGAAAGCTCAAGGGTACCGGATTTGTGGAGATCGCCCGGATCCACGCGAATGAAATTGTCGGGGAACTCTCGTTTTTTGATCGGCAGAATCGCAGCGCCTCGGCCTTTGCCCTGACCGAGGTCGAGGTGACCGAGATTCCTTTTGACGCTCTGGAGAAGCTGTTTGCCAGTACTCCACCCTACCTTCGAAGCATGATCGCCTCGATGGCGGATCGCCTCCGCAAGGCCGATGAAATGATCAAGCGCCTGCAGAAAAACACCGTCGGTCCCAACAGCTCGGTCGAGGCCCCTCAGGAAGACCAGATGGATGCCGCAGCCGCACTGGCGCTCGCTGCCGGGGTTCTGGATGGGTCGCCCGATGACAAACCCAGTGGCGACTCCGAAGGCGGAACGCCTCAGACCTGATCGAGCTGCCTCAACGCCTCGTACACCGTCACGGCTACTGCCTGTGACAGATTGAACGACCGCACGCGGGCATCCAGAATCGGGATTCGGAACGAGTGGAGCGGATTGTGGGCCAGAAGCTCATCCGGCAGGCCCATCGTCTCCTTGCCGAAAATCAGGAAGGTCCCGGGCTCAAAACGATGCGAAAACAGCGTGTGCCCCGCCTTCTTGGAAAGAAAGGCTCGCGGGGCTGTCGGCGGCAGGAACTCGAGGAAGGCCTCGAGGCTCTTGTGACGCACCACTTTCAGGTGCTCCCAGTAATCGAGCCCCGCCCGCTTGAGCTGGGCATCCGTGATCTCAAATCCGAGCGGCTCCACCAGGTGGAGCGTGCAGCCCGTACCGAGGCAGAGTCTTCCGATCGACCCCGTATTCTGAGGGATCTCGGGCTCGACCAAGACGACATGGAGACCTGAATCCAAGTGCGCTCCGTGACCTTAGGGTCTCAGGGTGTTCAGCATGCGCGGAAACGGAATGGTCTCGCGCACGTGCTCTACGCCCGTGATCCAGGCGACCGTCCGTTCGATCCCAAGGCCAAAACCGCTATGCGGTACTGAACCAAAGCGCCTCAGGTCGAGGTACCACTTGTAGTCGTCCTCGGTCAGGGCGTGCTCGGCGATCCGACGCTGCAGCACCGAGGTCTGTTCTTCGCGCTGGCCGCCACCGATGATTTCTCCATAGCCGAAAGGAGCGATCAGGTCGCAACCCAGCGCATATTTACCGGTGCCCTCGACGCCGGGACCCCCGACGGTGTCGGACTGCTTGAAGTAGAAGGCCTTGATCTGCGACGGCATGTGATGAACCCAGACCGGCTTTCCGAACTCATCGCCCAGCGCCGTCTCATGCGGGGCCCCAAAGTCCTCGCCCCAGGGAATCGCAACACCGCGCCTTTCGAGGATCTTGACTGCCTCGTCATAGGAGATCCGAGGAAACGGGCCCTTGATCGCCTCAAGCTCGGCCAGATTTCGTTCGAGGATTTTCAGCTCGGGAGCACGATTGGCAAGCACAGTCTGGATGATGTGCTCGATGAACTTTTCGCCAAGATCCATGTTGTCATTCAGGTCGGCGAACGCCACCTCGGGTTCGACCATCCAGAACTCAGTCAGGTGCTTTCGGGTTTTGGACTTTTCGGCTCGGAAGGTGGGCCCAAAGACGAAGATCTTTCCAAATGCCATGGCGCCAGCTTCGCCGTAGAGCTGGCCTGACTGCGATAAAAAGGCCTTCTCGTCGAAGTACTCGGTACCGAAAAGGGTCGATGTCCCCTCACAGGCGCTCGGCGTCAGGATGGGTGCATCAAAGCGAATAAAGTCGTTCTTGTAGAAGAACTCCTCCACGGCGCGGATGATCTCGGAGCGAACACGGATGGCCGCCCACTGGCGCTGGGACCTGAGCCAGAGGTGTCGGTTCTCCATCAGGAACTCCACCCCATGGTCCTTGGGGCTGATCGGATAGGCCTCGGCCACGTTCACGACCTTGAGGGCGCGGACTCCCATCTCAAAGCCCCCCGGAGAGCGGGGCTCCTTGCGAAGCACTCCGGTCACCTCGACCGAGGACTCCTGTGTGAGTTTTCCGAACTCGGCAAACGCCTCCTCGGAGCACTCTCCCTTGAAGAGGATGCCCTGCATGAGACCGCTTCCGTCGCGCATGACCAGAAACTTGATCTTACCCGAGCTTCGAAGGTTGTAGACCCAGCCCTTGACTGTGACGGTCTGGCCGTCGAACTCCGCCGCATCCTTGATGTAAAAGCGCTTGGACATCGACTTAGAACTCCGCTGCGAACTGGGCGAGCGTGCGGACGTACATGCCGCTTGCACCCTTCTTGGGGAAATACGGTACATGCCCCATCGCATTGGCCACGGCCGCGATATCGAGATGCGCCCACTTCATGCCCTTGCGGATGAACTGGTGCATGAAGATCGCACCCCGGATGGTACCGCCGCTTCCGTCGTTGGCGGAGTTCTTCATGTCGGCAGTGTCGGACTTGAGGTCTTCGAAGTACTCATCCCACATCGGAAGCTGCCACATACGCTCGTGGTTCGCCGATCCCGCTCCCATCAACGACTGGATGAGCGCATCATCGTTGCCCAGCACCGCGCAGCAGTGCTTGCCGAGCGCGATCTGCACCGCGCCGGTGAGGGTGGCGGCATCAATGATGGCATCTGGCTTAAAGTCATGGGCAAAGTCGAGGACATCCGCGAGAATCAGGCGGCCTTCCGCGTCGGTATTGATGATTTCGACAGTCTTGCCATTGCGGGCCCGGACCACATTGCCGGGCTGGATGGCCGTTCCGTCCGGCATATTTTCGGTGAACGCCAGAATCGTGACAATGCGGTTCTGCACGCCCATACGCGCAGCAAGCAGGGTGGCGCCCAAAAGCGTCGCCGCGCCCGTCATGTCGTGCTTCATCTCTTCCATCTTGAGTGCGGGCTTGATCGAGATGCCGCCGCTATCAAACGTGATGCCCTTGCCCACGAAGGCGAGGGTTCGGCCCTTGCGTCCACCCTTGCCGGCAGGCTTTGGGTTGTACTCGAGGACGACGATCTTGCCCTCCCGCTCAGAGCCCTGGCCGACTGCCAGGTAGAGTCCCATTTTTTCGCGGCGGGCTTCAGATTCCGAGATGACCCTGCACTTGAGGCCGTAGCGACGAGCAAGCTTCTGGGCCTCGGCTGCATAGTATTCAGGGGTGCCAAAGTTCGAGGGTTCATTGGACCAGTCACGCGCGATGTTCACCGCCTCGCCTACTGCAAGGGCGCGATCGAGCTCCTCCTGTATATGGCTCTGTCGAGCGCGATCGGCAGCAATGAAGACGACCTTGCGGGTGGCGTGGATGGGGTCAGCCACTTTCTTGTACTTGTTGAATCCATAGCAGCTCAGCACGATCCCCTCGGCAAGCGCCCGGACCTGGCCCATGCGAGTGAGCTCGTTGAAGTGCAGCGCAGCCGAGGCCATCTTCTCGGCGCCGAGCCGCGACCACAATGCGGCAGCTGCCTGCCTGACCTTCTCGTCGGTGAGCTCGGAGGGCTGTCCGAGACCGACAAACACCACGTTCTCGGCCTCGCCCGCCCCCCCAAAACGAACGACCTGCGTCGACCCCACGCGAGCCGAGAACCCCTCGACTCCACGCAGCCGCTCGATCAGAGCGGCATAGGGATGCTTGGCCGGTACGGCGGGCTTCTTCGAGGAATCCTGCGAAACGAACACAACATCGGCTGCCACCTTGCCGGCTGCTGTGCGGGTTTCGAGGGCCGGGAAGGCCCAATCCAGGGATGAGGATGAACGCGACGATGAACGAGTCTTGCTGTTTGCCATGGGTGGGTGAGTAGCACAGTAAGCATTGGATTTTGAACCGTAAACGAGGACAATGGCGTCCACCCTCATGCGCTTCATGACCCGCCTCAGGCCCAGCCTTGTCGACCGCTACCTTGCTGCTGAGATTGCAGCCCCATTCGTGGGCGGGCTGGCTTTCTTCTCCTTCGTTTTCCTCATGTTCCAACTTCTCAGGCTTGCCGAGTTCTTCATCGTGCATGGCGTGCCCTTCATGAGCCTGCTGAAGCTCACCGCGCTGCTCTGCGTCTCATTTCTGCCCTTTGCGCTGCCGATCTCCTTTCTCATTGGGATCATGCTGGCGTTTGGCCGGCTTTCAAGCGACAGCGAACTCGTGGCCCTGAAGGCGGGGGGTTACTCCCTGCGCCGGCTCACCGCCCCCGCCCTGGGGCTTGCCATCGTGATCTCGGGCCTCTCGATGATGCTCAACATGGACTGGGCCCCCATGGCCGAAAAGGAGCTCAGACAGCAGCTCACCGAGATCGGCAACACCAAGATCGTAAGCGCGATCCAGGAAGGCACTTTCACCAGCGGTTTCTACGATCTGCTCATCTTTGCCGACAAGGTGAACCCCAAGAACAATCAGATGCGGGGCGTATTCATCTACGATGAGCGTGACCCCGGAAACCCGCTGACCGTGGTGGCGCGCCATGGCCGCTGGATCACACGCAGAACGGACAACGGAGGCAGCGAGGCCGTTCTCCGGCTTCAGGATGGCAATATCCACCGGAGCGAGGCTACCGAGGGAAGCTACCAGAAGATCGACTTCGAGCAGTATCGCCTCTTCCTTAAGATTGAGGGCGGCAATCGCGGTGTCGGTGAAAAGCCCAAGATGCTGAGCACCACCGAGATCAGCCAGGCCCTCAAGAATACTCCGAACACGAACTCGCGGCGCTACCGCCTGTTGCTGGGCGAATACTGGCGCCGGATCGCCGTGGGACTGGCGCCGCTCTGCTTTCTACTCCTGGGTGTGGGTCAGGGTAGCATTCCCACGCGCTCCATCCGCTCAGGATCCGCGCTGATCGCGTTTGGAGTGCTGCTCGGCTACCACCAGCTCCTGGCCTGGGGATCAGCGTTGATCGAAGGCGGAACGCTCCCCGCATGGCTTGCTCTGCAGATCGGAAACGTCATCACAGTGGTCTGGGGGCTCTTTGCGTTTCGTTCTGCGTCACGAACCTAGGCACCTCAGAAGCCGCTCCAGGAGCGGCTATCCACAGACAAAAACCTGACATGACCCCCTGAAACCCGCTCTGGGCGCGGCTTTGGGGATAAGTTTAGATTTTGAGACCAAAAGAGGTCGATATAAGGTTAAATATGTATTTATTTCAGGCACTTACCATGTGTGGATAAGTAGCCAATATGCTGTGGATAACTCAGGGGTTTGGACTGGGGGATTCTGACGCGGCGGGTTGTGGCTTAGGGGGAGGGGGCGCCATCAGTACCTGCCCAGCAAATGGATTTCCTTTGATTTCAAGAGCTTGCGCAGGGATCCAGAGAGTGCGCGCGTCATCCGTCACGCCGCTCCGCGCCTTGAGGAGCCCCTGAAGAGTCGAAGGGCCTCCGAGGCCCTTGAGTGCACTCGGCTCGCCGATGGAACGGGTGATTTCAGCATCCTCGGGATTGGAGCTCTGCAAGGCAACCGCCTCACGCCCCAGGAGCACCAAGGTGATCCCCTGTCGCAGGACAATGCGGTTGGATGCCTTGTCGTCCACCTTGAACTTCACCCACATGTCTCTATTGGCCTTGATGACCACACGCACCCGGATCTCGTCCTTGAAGAGGTCCTTGCCCGAGAGAAGCGGGTCCTCCCTGCGGGCGGGACCGCCGGAGCTCGAGGGAGAAGGACTTGGCTTGGGTGAAGGAGAGCGACTCGGAATGGGGCTCGGACTCGCAC
>CAIOHW010000033.1 GCA_903858195.1 Oligoflexia bacterium
AAAATAGGGCAACAACATAGACGAGCCCCCAAGGTTCGTCAATCGGGCGGGCGGGCCCATGACTGACGAACAAAAGTGGGCAAAGAGCCCTCGACGGGAATCGAACCCGTGACCTCTCCCTTACCAAGGGAGTGCTCTACCAACTGAGCTACAAGAGCACTCTCACTTTTTTTGGAGCGGGAGAAGGGTCTCGAACCCTCAACCCTCGGCTTGGAAAGCCGATGCTCTAGCCAATTGAGCTACTCCCGCCCGCAAAACCAAAAACATTCAGCAAATGGTGGAGAGAGAAGGATTCGAACCTTCGAAGGCAAAAGCCGCCAGATTTACAGTCTGGTCCCGTTGGCCACTTGGGTATCTCTCCAACTTAGCTGAGCGCACTCTTCTCCCTGACCGCGCCACTTCTTGTCAATCAAAGAAAGCGGAGAAATCATGAGGATAGGTGGTTGGGCGCCCTGTGGGTGGAGCTGGAGACGGGACTCGAACCCGTGACCTACGGTTTACAAAACCGTTGCTCTACCAGCTGAGCTACTCCAGCGCCCTCACCCGAACCGGATTTTTCACCTAAGGGTGGAAAAGTCCACGGAAAAGTCGATAGCTTACAGGTCGTGATGTGCCCGCTCAACACCCCCGTTTCCCTTCCAAAGCGCCTGCCGGTCGTGATCATCCAGCATGCCCGCCATGAGCATCCGGCCGCGCTTCGAAGAGCCCTCGAAACGCAGGGCATTCACTACCTCTGGGTCCATCCCTATCTGGGGGAGCGGTACCCTGACCTGGATGAGATATCGGGGGTCGTTTCCCTGGGTGGACCCATGAGCTCGAATGACGAGGGAGAGCATCCGTGGATCCGGGAAGAAATGAAGCTGCTCCTGGGTGCCTTGTCCCGGGGATTGCCCATCCTCGGGATCTGCCTTGGAGGACAGTTGCTGGCTCGGAGCCTTGGACACCGGGTCTCTGCAAACCCCCAGGCAGAGGTGGGCTGGTTTCCCCTCCAACTGACCCATTCAGGGGCTAGTGATCCGTTTCTTGGCGGGGAGTCCCCACCCACGGTTTATCATTTTCACTTCGAGACCTTTGAGCTGCCAACAGTCGCTGAACGGCTCGCCCTGAGCGAGGCCTGCGCCAACCAGGCCTTTCGGGTCGAAGAAAACGCCTATGGACTGCAGTTCCATCCTGAGGCCGACCATCAGTTGCTAGGCGAGTGGCTGAGCCTGGACGGCTTTGAGAAGGAGATTGAGGAAATTCAGCAAGTCCACGGCTCGACCTGGGTGCAGGGCGCCAAGCGGCAGGTCGAACTGGCCCGCCAAGTCGAGCTCGGCAGCATCGGACTAGTGACTGCGTTTTCAACCCTGTTCCGGAGAAAGAGCGCACGCGACGACGAGCCCGCCCTGAAAAAACAGGTCGAGCTCTGGGCGCTCCTCGGGGTTCCGGTGGAAGCCAAGTTCAAGTCCGGCTCGGGAGGCAGGTCCATCATTCGCGGCGTCATCGAGCGGACGATCGTTGCCGGAGGGCTCGAATTCCTGCTGCTTCGAGGAGAAGACTGGCTGGTCTGGCCGATCGCACTTGCTGACCTGAAAGGGATCAGGCCAGTTTCGAAATAAGAATCCCTGCAGCCACCGAAACATTCAGTGAGGTCACGCCGTCACCTGCAGGCCGGATGCTGCAAACCATGTCGCAGGCTTCCTCGGTGAGACGGCGCATGCCCTTTTCCTCGTTTCCGAGGATCAGAAGCCATGGGCGGTCCTTTTCGATGGCTTTGAAGTCCGCCTTGGCATGCTCGGAGGTGCCGAGCAGCCAGAGGCCCCGCTCCTTGGCGATTTCGAATCCGCGCTGGAGGTTGGGAATGACCGCAAAAGGAACGGTTTCAACGCCGCCACAGGAAACGTCGTAAACTGCCGAGGTGAGCGCGGCCGAGCGATCCTGGGTCATGAGGATCCCCTTCACTCCGAAGAAGCCAGCCGCACGAAAAATCGCCCCCACATTATGGGGATCCTGGATCTGGTCGAGCGCAAGCCAGAGGCCGCCAGTGGCCTCGCCCTCTCGAGAAGGCAGGACCTCCTCCCATGCAAGGGGCTCGCGCTCCTTGATGTTGGCCTCTGCCCCTGATGCACGGCCGTCGCCCTCTGAGCGATCCAGGCGGGCCCCGTGAGGGCCCTTGGCGCCCTTGGAGGACTGCGCCGCCATGACACGAACTCCCTGCCTCTTGGCCAGCGCTACGACCTGCGCCCAAGCATCCTCGGGGGTCGGCGGTACACGCACCTCAAGCACATCTCGAGGGCGGTTCTTGATCGCGGCAAGCACGCTGTGGGGATTACGAACGATGACGGACATGGGCGGCAGCTTTAGACTGCGCGCTTCAATTCGGCAAGGGAAGCGAGGACTGAACGCGCTACCCCGGCGGGGTCGGCGGCCTGGGTGATCGGGGTTCCGATGACAATGGCAGAGGCTCCTGCGGAGGCAGCCTCGCGCCAGCGTCCAGGAGCGGCTGCTGCCACAGCGTAAAGGCCGGGGTGACGCGACCGAATGGCCTCCAGCTCCCAGGGAGAACAGAACACCCCGTCGATGCCGGCTGATGCAAAGGAATCCAACAACCCTGCCACGGACCCTCCGATGTCGGCCGCATGTCCATTGATGGACAGGCTCACTTCGCTCCAACGGAGGTCATCAAATGAAGACAGGACTCCCACCCCGAGGACCCTGGGCTTGAGGCTTTCAATCTCGGAAAGTGCATCGCGAACGGCATGGATCATCGCCGAACCGCCCGAGAGGTGCAGCGTGAACATTTCCACATGAAGAAGAGCC
>CAIOHW010000034.1 GCA_903858195.1 Oligoflexia bacterium
CGAGGCCGTTGCCTCGGGCGAAAAGCACCCGGATGCCATGACGCTTGCCACGGCAACGTCCAAGGCCGTTCCTTCGGCGCGAATCGTCCTCTACAAGGGCCTATCCAAGGGATCGTTCAGGATTTTTACCAACTACGAGAGCCGCAAGGGCCGGGAGCTGATCGGGAACCCTCGCGCAGCTCTCACCTTTCACTGGAAGACGACGGATCGGCAGGTCCGCGTCGAGGGCCGGATCAGCCGCATGACGCGTGCCGAGTCCGCACGCTACTTTCACTCGCGTCCAAGAATGAGCCAGATCGGCGCCTGGGCTTCACGGCAAAGTCGACCGATCGAGAGCCGCGAAATACTTATGGCCAGAGTTCGCCACTACGAACTCATGTTCGTGGGGGCCGCCGTGCCGCTTCCACCCCATTGGGGAGGATTTCTCCTCAAGCCTGAGCGCATTGAGTTTTGGATGGATGGTGAATTCCGGCTGCACGACCGGTTTCTTTTTGAGCGCAAGCGCGGCGGATCCGGCTGGAAGGTATCCAGACTCTCGCCCTAGACCACCGTGGCTCGTCCCTTGGAAGATTTCTTTTCCACCCAGCGCGACAGCCGCACGAACGGAAGTCCGATCACGAAATAGGCGCCCGCAGTGAGCAAGCCGATCCCGAAGTAGTCGTAGTAGGTCGATGCGAGCTGCCCGTACACCTTGGTGAGCTCAACCATGGTGATGACCGAAACGAGAGAAGAATCCTTGAGCAGCGAGATAAAGTCGTTGGTCATCGGCGGCAGGACCACGCGGGTGGCCTGCGGAATCACCACATGCCAGAGCGCCTGAAGTCTTGTCATACCCAGCGAGTAGGCCGCATCCATCTGGCCGCGCGGAACCGACTGGAGGCCCGAGCGATACACCTCGGCCTCATAGGCACTGTAGTTCAGGGCAAGCCCGATCACCGCGGCAAGGAATGGCGAAAGCTTGATGCCGACATTGGGAAGTCCGTAAAAAATAAAGAACAGCTGGATCAGGAGTGGGGTGCCGCGAATGAGCTCCACATAAATGGTGGCTCCTGCCGAAAGGACCGGCCCCCCATACAGACGGAGCAGGGCAATCACGAGCCCGAGGGCGACGGCAAAGATCATTCCGAGAAAAGAGAGCTCGATGGTCGTCACCGCGCCCTGTGCGAGCAAGGGCAGGTAAGAAAAATACTGGGCTGCGCGCTCCTTCCAGCCACGCTTCTGCCCCATGGCCTCGAGATAGGACTCGAGCTCTCGTGCGGGCCTCGAGGGTGAGGTATCGCGGAAGGCCTCGGCCATGACAGGGTTCCAGATTCCCCAGCGATCGTAGATGTCTCGAAGAATCCCTTCGCGCTTGAGCTCCGCGAGCGCCTGATTGATCTGCGCCAGCAGGGCGGGGTCTTCTTTTCTTACGGCAATCCCGTACGAAAGCTCTCCTACCGGCCTGCCGACGGACTTCAGCCTCGGGTCGGGCTCGCCGTAGTAGACGGCCACCGGATGATCGAGAAGGACAAAGTCGAGCCTGCCATTAACAAGGTCTTCATAGATCGTGGTCTGGCTGTCGTAGCCCCGAACCTCGATCCCCCCTCTCTCTTCGAGAATCCTCTCGGCAAGCGAGTACTTGAGGGTGCCGGCAACCTTCCCGCCTCCATCGCCGAGCGATCGAATCGACTGGTTTTCGGCCCGCACGGTGATCTGCTCAAAAGTGTGGAAATACGGAATCGAGAAGGCGACCTCGCGGCCGCGATCCTCGGTGATCTCGATGCCGTTAACGGCAACATCATAGTCGGCGCGCTTGAGCCCGGGAACGAGCCCGTCCCACTGGTTCTGAACGAACTTGGCCCTGCGACCCAGCTTCTTGGCCACGGCATTCATGAGGTCTACTTCAAATCCAATCGTGCGGCCGGGATTGCGCGGATCCCTGAAGACATAGGGTGCCCCGCCCTCACTATCGCCTGCCCAGCGAAGCGGCGCGGGCTCAGCGGACCCGGCGATGGGAGCACCCAGCAGCGCCCCAAGGGCTGCCGCAATCGCTCCCCATGCAGTCGTGGCTTGCCTGCGGCTCATTTGAACTTCCTCAGAAACGCTTCAGTGCGCGGGTCCTCGGGCGAAGAAAGCACTTCTTCGGCAGGTCCGCCTTCGACGATGACGCCGTCTTCCATGAACACGATCTGGTCGGCTGCCTCGCGAGCAAAACGGATTTCATGGGTCACTACGATCTGGGTCATTCCTTCTTCATCGAGCTGCTTCATGACCTCGAAGACTTCATCTACCAGCCAGGGGTCCAGGGCCGAGGTGGGCTCGTCATACAGCATCACCCTTGGCGACATCGCCAACGCCCGTGCGATGGCGGCTCGCTGTTGCTGTCCACCCGAGACCTGCGAGGGATAGCTCAGCAGTTGGGACTTGAGTCCTACTTTTTCGAGGAGCGGCACTGCGATCGACTCTGCGTCCTGGCGCGACAGGCCCTTCACAACCATGGGCGCCTTGATGGCATTTTCGAGGATCGTGAGGTGCGGAAATAGATTGTAGCTCTGGAAGACCATGCCGAAATGGTTACGAAGCTCCCGAAGCTGCGCCTCGCCCGGCCTTCGTTGCGGCCCGCGCTCAATCTCGACGCTTCCCACTCGGATCTTTCCGAGCTCAAACCCTTCGAGTGCGTTCAGGCATCTTAAAAGCGTGCTCTTGCCACAGCCGGAACGGCCCAGCAGGAATGTTGCCTGCGCCTTCTTGATCTTCAGGTCCACACCCCTGAGAATGGGCGTGTCGCCATAGGATTTGTGGAGGTTCTCCACTTCGATCAGGGGGGCGGGGGCCATCATGGCCTCCTAGCTTGATGCAGCAGAAGGTCTAAATGAAGGACAAAAATCACATCCCCGAGATCCTCACCGACCACTACCGCTACGAGCTTCCGCCAGAACGCATCGCGCTTCATCCGCTGGCGGACCGCGACCGCAGCAGGCTGCTCGTGGCAAGCCGTGATCCCCTACGCCTTTCGGACCGGAACTTTCACGATCTTGCCGGACTCATTTCCGAGGGTGCCCTGCTCGTCTTGAATGACAGTCGTGTCCTGCCGGCCAGAATCGCCTGCCGCAAGGAGAGTGGCGGTGCCGCCGAGGTCCTGCTTTTGGAGCCGATGCGGCCTTCGCCGAATCCGGCCATGACCCTCACCCTGGGCTCACCCTCGATCTGGAATGCCATGATTGGCGGAAAGAGGATCTCTGCCGGAGACCGCCTCCAGGCCGGCTCAGGTCTCGAGGTCACCGTTCTGGAAAAGGCGGGCACAACCGGTCGGGTCGAACTTGCGTGGACTCCCTCCGAGACTCCGCTTGCAGAGGTGCTGGAGCATGCGGGCAGGCTGCCGCTCCCCCCTTACATCAAGCGCGAGGTTCAGGCCGACGACTGCACCCGGTACCAAACGGTTTATGCCCATTCCGCCGGTTCGGTTGCCGCCCCCACCGCGGGCCTACATTTTACGGATTCCCTGCGCGAGAGGCTACGCGAACGCTCGGTGCGTGAAATGCGGGTGACCCTCCACGTGGGCGCCGGCACTTTCAAGCCCGTCGATGCCCCCCACGCAGCAGGTCACACCATGCATGCCGAGCGCTTTGAGGTGACGCGCGAGGCCCTCACTCAGCTTCGTGAGGCACTCATTCCACGGCCGGCACGCCCCCCCGTGGTTGCAGTCGGCACGACAAGCCTTCGTACCCTGGAGTCTCTTTACTGGCTGGGGGCGCGCCTCGTGCGCGATCCAAAGGCCGAACCCCTCTTGCTTGAGCAGTGGGAGGCCTACGCTCTGCCCTCGGGGCGCGAGATCCTGCCTCATGAGGCAATCGAGGCCCTCTCGCGTCTGCTCGAGACCCGTGGGCTCGAAAAGCTCGTGGCCCAGAGCCGACTCATGATCGTGCCGGGCTACTCCTTCAAGACCGCAGACTGGCTCATCACCAACTTTCATCAACCCCAGAGTTCGCTCATCTTGCTGGTGGCGGCCTGGATGGGCGAGGACTGGCGCGGGATCTATGATCACGCACTGCAAAGCGGCTACCGCTTTCTCAGCTACGGCGACAGCTCGCTTCTCATGCGGTCAAGCGCCCGGAACGGCGAGCTTTCCCTCGGTCTTTCTAAAGACGGCTGAGCCCAGGCGCTCCAGTCCCGGGTGCTGCACGGCCCCTGCCTCGGCGGCCCCGAGCACCAGCAGGCCCCCCGGCTTGAGGCATGAGATCAGCTTGCCGATGACTTGGTGGACTGTGGCCGGATCAAAGTAGATCAGGACATTCCTGCAAAAGATGGCATCCAGATCGCGAAGGGCATGGGTGCTGTCGGTGACCAGGTTGAACTTGGCCCAGATGATCTTTTCCTTGAGGGTGGGATTTGCTCTCCATTGCATGCCTCCCTGAACGGATGCCCAGTAACGCCGCTTCAGGTCGCTTCCCACGCCCTCCATCTCCTTTTCGGTGTAGGTGCCTGCCTGGCCCTTCTGGATCACATCCTCGGCGATGTCGCTGGCAAGCACCCTGAATCCACTGGGCACGAGGTGCCGGAGGGGATCGAGCGCCATGACAATCGAGTAGGGCTCGGCACCGGTGCTGCAGGCTGCCGACCAGACCCTGAAGTTACCCCGAGACGCGAGGTAGGCCTGCCGAACCGGTTCAAACTGATGGGGGTGACGAAAGAATGCGGTCGTGTGGATCGAGAGTGCCGACACGAATGCCTCGCGTGGCTCGGAACCGGGCGGCAATGCGCGAAGCAGCGAATGGTACTCTTCATAGCTCCTGACCCCGAGGCGCTCCATGAGCGCCGCCAGGCGGTTGGCCATGAGGATTCCTCCCTGCGGGTGATCCCCCAGGGCGATACCGGTCCAATCCTTGAGGAGCGCGGCAAGGGCCTGGAAGCCCGGGAGATCCATCCTCAACTCAGAGAACAGGTGCGTGTTCATGCTCTCAGGATCTGATGTCCGACCAAAACGATCGAGTTAAGAAGTTGCAAAGATCCATAAGCCCCCCGCCTGCCGTGCTATCCAAGACCGAACGGAGTCGCGCCCATGAACGTTGAATGCCGCTGGAACCATAAGATGGAGTTCACCACTGCCGCCGGAGCCCACGCCATCCGCATGGATGCCAAGCCCCCCCTGGGTGATGATGCCGCTCCCACTCCCAAGCAGCTTCTGCTTGCTGCGATCTGTGGCTGCACGGCGATGGATGTGGTGGCCCTTCTCAAAAAGCACAAGCAGGAGCTCGACACACTTGAGGTCCGGGCCGAGGCTCCCAGCACCGAGGGCGTACAGCCAGCGATCTTCAAGGAGGTGCGACTTCGGTTCGTCATTGCGGGGAAAGTGGACCCGCACCACGCGCTTGAGTCGGTGCGACTTTCGCAAACCCGTTACTGCGGAGTGAGCGCCATGGTTTCAAAAGCAGTACCGATTTTTTACTCTGTCCTCGTCAACGACTCTCTCGTGGGCGAGGGCCGTGCAGAATTTGCCTGATAGGTTCGCCCCTTCAAACACCTGGAGAAAATCATGACCAAAAATATCCACCCCGTAGAGCGTGTCATCCGTGTGATTGCCGGCCTGACTCTTTGCAGCATGGCGTTCGTGGGCCCCGCCAATCCCTGGTTCCTCCTCGGCATCATTCCGATCTTCACAGGGGCTACGGGCTGGTGCCCGCCCTACCAACTTCTCGGCATCAGTACCTGCCCCAGGAAGTGACTGCGCCGAAAATCTGACGCGAAGGTTTTTGCGGCCGGCCACTCGTGAGTGCGTGCTAACGTATTTGGATGCGATTCCAAACACGCCTTCCACTCGTCTGCGTTACCGCTTTTCTGTTTTCTGCCTCCTCCGCCATCGCGGCCACTGCGTGGCAGAAGCATCTGGCGCCGATCGGAAACCGCCCTGCCGAGCCGGCTCCGTGGCTGCGAACCCTCGTTCACATGCATTCGGTTCATTCGCATGATGCCTGCGACAAGAAACCGGAAAAAAACGGCAATCCCAATGAGCGTTGCCTCGAGGACTTCCGCAAGGCGCTCTGCGAAGAGCATGTGGATCTCGTTTTCCTGACCGAGCACCGCGATGCGCTTGCGTTTATCCCGTTTGCCGAGGCGATCCCGGTCCGCGAGCAAGACCGCCTCCTGGTAGAAGGCGGGGCGGTGGTGGGCACTGAGCACACCTGCTCCGACGGGCACCGTGTGACGCTGTTCACTGGCTCGGAAAACTCGCTCATGGCCGTGGGCCTCACGCGCCATCCGGATCCCCTTCCGGGCAAGGACCTCGAGGCCACCTACAACGACCGCTCGCCCGAGGCCGCGCAGAAATTTCGCGAGGCCGGTGCGCTCGTCGCGATCAATCACGCCGAAGATCCTGACAACTCACTCGAGCTTCTGCGGGCCATTCGGCCCGAGATGATCGAGGCCTACAACCTCCACGCAAATTTGGTGCAGGACATCGAGCCGAAGCGCCGATACGGGAGCGCCCTAAAGTCCGTGCTGGAAGCCCTCTCATTCATCACCAGCCCGCTGCTCGAGCCCGACCTCATTTTCCATGCCTTCTTCAAGGAGAACCCTGTGGCACTCGAAAAGTGGGGGCAGCTTGCGACCGAGATGGATGTGACCGGCGTTGCCGGAACGGATGCCCACCAAAACGCGATGCCCTTCAAGATGTGGGATGGGGACCGGGTCGACAGCTACCGCCGAAGCGTACGCTGGTTCTCGAACTGGGTGAAGGCGCCCGAGAGCCCCACCCGTCCCGTTGCGCTCGAGGCCCTTCGTCGTGGCAAGTCGATGGTGGTGTTCGAGACGCTCGGAAGCCCGCTCGGATTTGAGTTCACCGCGGAGAGCTCGCGGGGCTCTGTTGCCATGGGTGACCGAATCGAGTGGCGCTCGCTTGCGGGATCACCGCTCACGATCCGGGCTTCGCTTCCGCTCGTGCGACACTCACCCGTGACCCTTCGCCTGCTCAAGGCAAGCTCGACCGGCTGGGATTTGGTGGCCGAATCCCACGAAAAAGCGCTCGAGCATGTCGTGACCTCTCCTGGCGCCTACCGCGCGGAACTCTGGATGAAGCCCACGCACCTCAAGCGCCACCTGCTCGGCAAGGGCTATCTCATCAAGCCCATGCCTTGGGTGTACTCGAATCCGATCTATGTGCGGATGTGATGAAGTGGCGTGCCCGACAGGAGTCGAACCTGTGACCTTCAGCTCCGGAGGC